>DASYSN010000429.1:0-4111 GCA_036003305.1 Thermoanaerobaculia bacterium | reverse complement strand
AAACGTGATCCACCGCACAAATCCTTAGGCACTTTCCCGTTACCGTCGGGTACGGGTTCGCAGTGGGCACAATCGACTTCTCTCCGCTCGCCGTAACGGTTCAGGCGGTCGGCACGCTGTTGCTCGCGATCATGCTGGCGCAGCTCGGCCGGATCTTCCGGCGGAGCTATGCCCGCCGCTGGGCGATCGGTTGGGCGTCGTTCTTCCTCGCGCTCTTGTCGGTTCGCCTCGACATCCATTTCGGCAATCGCGCGTTCTGGGTCGCGTACCTGGTGTTCGAGTGGGTCTTTCTCTATCTGCTGTGGGCCGGCTGCCGCGAGATCCTGACCGGGCAGCGGCTGGAGTTTCGCCACGCGGCGTACGCCATCCCGATCTCGATCGCCGTCGCGGCGGTGCTCGCGCGCGTCGCACCGTCGTTCGACGACCTGTTCACGCTCCAGACGGCGATCGTCGGCGCCGGCGCCGCGGCGTCGTTTCTGATGCTCAACCGCCGGCGAGAGTGCGCGATCGGCTGCAGCATCATGCGCATCTCGCTCGTGCTGATGGCGGCGCTCTACTTCGCCTACGTTCCGGCGTACGCCTATTACACGCACGTCGCGAAGTTCCCGTTCCTCGAGTACTCGTCGCTCGCCGACCTCTTCGTCGCGGTCATCCTCGGCTTCGGCATGATCATCATCACGGCCGAAGAGGCGAACCTGGAGCTTGAGGAAGCGAAGGCGCGCGCGGAGCTGAAGCTGAACATCGACCCGCTCACCGAAGCGCTGAACCGCCACGCCTTCCACTCGATGCAGCACGGCGACGAGGTGCAGACGGACGGCGTGCTCTCCGGCGTCGTCGTGATGATCGACGTCGACAATCTGAAGGGCATCAACGACAAATTCGGCCATGCCGCGGGCGATGCCGTCATCCGCGCCGCCGCCAACTCGGTACGCACCCTGATCCGCGCCGACGATCTCCTCTTCCGTTGGGGCGGCGACGAGTTCGTCGCCATCATTCCGAACTCGACGCTGACGACCGTCTGCGAACGCCTCTCGCCGCTCTCGGAAGGCATCGTCGCGCGCGTCTCGCCCAGCGGTCCGCCTCTGCGCTTCAGCATCTCGTGGGGCGGCGCCGAGTTCGACGACCGCACGTCAATGGACAGCGCCATGAAAGCCGCCGATCAGGCGATGTACCGCACGCGCTCGAAGGCGCGGGCGTAGGCGCGCAAGCCCCAGTCCCCTCATCCGCCTTCGGCACCTTCTCCCCCGTCACCGGCGGAGAAGGGTCTCGATTCACGGGTCTCGCGAGACCCACTCAATCTGCCGAAGGCGGATGAGGGGTGGCCCTGTCACAGCCTTCGCCGCTCGCGCGACGGCTTCTTTTCCATCTCTTCCCACGCTTCGACGCCGGCGACGGTGCAGCGGGGGATCTTTTCGCCGAGGGTTTCTTCGATCTGGCGGACCATCGGGATGTCTTGCCAGGTCGCGATCGTCGAGACGATCCCCTCGGCGCTGCCGCGCGCGGTGCGGCCGCCGCGGTGAACGTAATCCTCGACGTTCTCAGGGATGTCGAAGTTGATCACGTGGCGGATGCCGGGGACGTCGATGCCGCGTCCCGCGATGTCGGTGGCGACGAGGATGCGATGCTGGCCTTCGCGGAAGCTCTCCAGCGCCTGAACGCGGCGCTTCTGGGAGAGATCGGAGTGGATGCGCGTGACCGGGTGCCCCTTGCGCTCGAGCACGTGGTACAGCCAGTCGGCGTCAATCTTGCGGCGTGCGAAGACGAGCGTCGATCCGAGCTCCTCGTTCAGCAGCTCCAGCAGCGCCTTCCGCTTGTCTTCTTCCTTGACGATATAGAGGCGGTGGCTGATCCCTTCCGCGGCTCCGCCGACCGGCATGATGTCGACGCGGACCGGATCGCTCATGAAGTCCTTGGCGATCATCTCGATCGAGTCGGGCATCGTCGCGGAGAACATCATCGTCTGCCGCTTGCGCGGCAGGCGGCGGAGGATGTCGCGGACCTGCGGGAGAAAGCCGAGGTCGAGCATGTGGTCAGCTTCGTCGAGGACGAGATGCTCGATCGCGTCGAGCGCGATATGCCGTCGCTGGACGTGATCGAGGAGCCGGCCGGGCGTCGCGACGACGATGTCGGGCGTCTGCCGGAGATCTCGCGTCTGCGGATTCATCTTCACGCCGCCGATGAGGCAGGCGGTGGCGAGCTCGTGGCCGGCGCCGAACAGGTCGAGGAACGCCTTGGTCTGCAGCGCGATCTCGCGAGTCGGCGCAAGGATGAGCGCCCGAACGCCTTTGCCGTGCGTCATCCGCTGCGCGATCGGCAGGACGAACGCGGCGGTCTTGCCGCTGCCGGTCTGCGCCAGGCCGATGACGTCTTTTCCTTCGAGCGCGAGCGGGATTACGGCGGCCTGGATCGGGGTCGGATGCTCGAAGCCGACGCGGGTGACCGACTGCACGATGGCTTCGGCGAGGCCGAGGGCCGGGAAACTCTTGTCAGTCGTCTGGACGGGGTGCTGTGGGATGGCGGCGGTCAACACTAACGCATCAGCCTCACGTAAATCGTTGCGTTCACGGCGACTACGAACAATCCGATCGCGATCTCCAATCCCCGTGTCAGGCCGGAGGGATAAATGACCGCGAAAAGGTAGTGCGCCACGAAGCCTTCGGTGTAGCCGGCGCGGCCGGCTTTGCGGAGGAAGTAGTTCTCGAGGTTCGTCAGAGGACAGTACCACCCGGCGAACTCGATCAGCGCGCCCCAGATGGCCGCCGGGATGTGCAGCCAGGCGAGGCGAGGCCAGCGCAGAACGAACACACCGCCGAGGACGACGAAGAGGATGAAGGCGACGTGCACGATCGCGACCGTTGTGGCGAGGACGCGGTAAAGCATTGGGTATCAGTTTATCCTTCGAGTCCATGCGCCGCTGGCTCGTCCCCGTTCTTGCCCTCCTTTTCGCATTCTCGTGCGCCACGGCGACTCCGCCGCCACAGCCGGTCCACATCGTCGTCGCCGGGACCACGGACCTGCACGGCTGGTTCGCGGGGCGTGACGCCAACGGCGTCCATTCGGGCGGCGTCGCGATCCTCGAGAGCTACCTCGACGCCCTTCGCGCCGCGAACGGCGGCCGCGTCGTCGTCGTCGACTCCGGCGATCTCTTCCAAGGCACGCTCGAATCGAATCTCTTCGAAGGCGAGCCGGTGATCAAGGCGTACAACGCGATCGGCTACACCGCGTCGGCGGTCGGCAATCACGAGTTCGATTTCGGCCCGGTCGGCCCCGACTCTGTTGCGCAGACGCCCGATCAGGATCCGCTCGGCGCGCTGAAGAAGAACATCGCGGCGGCGAAGTTCCCGTTTCTCGCGGCGAACGTGGTCGAGAAGGCAACGCACCAGACTCCGTCGTGGGCGAAGAAGTCGATCATCGTCGATGTCGGGGGTGTGAAGCTCGGCATTCTTGGATTGTCGACTCCCGACACGCCGACCACGACGACGCCCGCGAACGTCGCGTCGCTCGAATTCCTCGATCCGCGGCAGGCGGCGATCGACGAGGCGGCGAGTCTGCGCGCTCGCGGCGCCGACGCCGTCATCGCGATCGCGCACATCGGCGGGAAGTGCAAGGAGGGGAGCGATCCGAACGACCTGTCCGGTTGCGAGCCGGACCAGGACATGATGAAGCTCCTCGGCGCACTCCCGAAAGGGACGCTCGACGCCTTCTTCGGCGGCCACACGCATTACGGCGTCGACAACATCGTCAACGGCACGCCGGCGCTCCAGGCGTTCAGCTACGGACAGGACTTCTCCACGCTCGATCTGTGGGTCGACCCACATGCGCACCACGTGGTTCGCAGCGCGTTGCGGCCGATCACGATGCTCTGCACGGAGGTCTACAGCGGCACCGAGCGGTGCAACGCCGGCGGCGCACCGAAAGGGACGCCGCTCGTTCCGCGCGTCTACGAAGGAAAGACGATCACGCCGGACGCGCGGGTCGCCGCGATCGTGCAGCCGTATCTCGACCAGACGGCGGCGAAGCGCAATGAGGCGACCGGCATCACGACGACGTCCGAGATCAAGCGCGACTTCGCTTACGAATCGGCCCTCGGCGATCTGATCGCCGACACGAT
>DASYSN010000428.1:0-16016 GCA_036003305.1 Thermoanaerobaculia bacterium | reverse complement strand
GCCGGCGACACCGCCGACGATCGCGCCGCCGTTCCGTGCGACCCATCCCGGAACCTCGCGCACGGCCGGAAGCAGCATCCGCTCGGGGCTGATGCTCGCCGGATCGAATGTCGGCGCGAACCGCTGCACCCACATCAGATGCGACGGGATGTCGATGCGCGCCAGTAGCCGCTGCGCGCTTCCGTTCTGGAAGTCGGCGATGACGCCGTTGGCTTGCTGGACGAGCAGCATGCAAAGGAAGACGGCAGGAAGGAGGATCAGGAGCAGGATCCCCATCACCATCACGAACGCGGCGAGATTCTCGCGGTCATGCAACTTCGTGCGAACGCGCCGGTAGATCGGGAAGGTGATGGTCACGAGCACCGCGCCGAGGATGATCGCGTCGGTGAAGGGTCGAATGATCAGCCACGTCGCCCAGAGGACGACGAACGTGATCAGCGCGAAACAGACGATCCCGGCGACGCGCCACTCGCGGCGGCGCACGGCCTTTGGCTCATCGCTCATTTACAGCGTGACGATCCCGAGTCTCGCCGCGTGAACGACCGCTTCCGTGCGCGTCTCCGCGCCGAGCTTGCCGAGGATCGCGTTCACGTGGAACTTGATCGTGTGCTCCGTGATGCCGAGGCGGGAGGCGATCTCTTTGTTCGTCATTCCGGCGGAGAGGAGGCCGAGCACCTCCAGCTCGCGCGCCGTGAGCGGCTCGAGCAGCTCGGCATCATCCGAGCGCTGCACGGGCGCCTGTAGGAGCGCTTCCCCGTCGATGACGCGCAGCCCCTCGGCGATGGCGCGAAGCGCGGCGTGGATCTGGCGCGGCGTCGAGTTGCGCGAGATCACTCCACGCGCACCGGCGGCGAGCGCCTCGTTCGCCTGCGCGAGGTCGGTCACCAGTAGCAGCGACGGCATGGCGCACTTCCCGACCGTGGCCCCAGCGTCGACCAGCGCGACGTCTCCGTCGCAGTCGACGACCAGGATGTCCTCGAATTCGCGAAGAATCGTCGCGAGACCGACGCGGGCGAGCGGGTCGCGTCCTGCCACGACAATGCGCAGCAGATCGCTGGCGGCGCCGGCCAGGAGATTCGCGCCGCCCATGAATGCCGGAGTCTGCGGAATCGGCAGCATCAAGTCACCTCAACGAGGATAACGCATGTGCATTCCCGGGTCGTTACGGGTTACTCGTCATTCGGTTGGAGATCCGCGACTACCAGGTAGTGATGCGCGGCAGGAAGAAGCGGCGCATGCGGACGCATTCGCGGGCGAGTCGATGGCGAACCGCCGTTACCTCTACTTCGCGCGGCAGGCTGACGTCGAAGGCTTCCCCGACATCGCGGGCCTCTTCCGCGACACCGCCGAGGGGGAGACGGGCCACGCCCATGGCCACCTCGACTACCTCAAGAAGGTGGGCGACCCCGCCACCGGCCTGCCGATCGGTGACACGAAGATCAACCTGAAGGCGGCCATCCACGGCGAGACACACGAGTACACCGACATGTATCCCGGCATGGCGCGCACGGCGCGCGAAGAGGGTTTCGAGGAGATCGCCGACTGGTTCGAGACGCTGGCGCGCGCCGAGAAGTCGCATGCCGGCCGGTTCCAGAAGGGCCTCGACACCATCTGAACGAAGTGAGGATGACGCAATGACGATCGCCGAACGACGAACGAACCGCATCACGCGCGACGAGATCCTCGACCTCGGCGATTACGAGCGGGGGCGCGACGACATCCGCGCCTCCGCCATCCGCGCCCGCCGCGAGCGCCGCATCTTCCTCGGTCCCAACGCCACGCTCTCGTTCGAGAACCGCGAGACGGTTTGCTACCAGATCCAGGAGATGCTCCGCGCCGAGCGGATCGCGAAGCCGGAGGAGGTCGATCACGAGATCGAGACGTACAGCGATCTTCTGCCGACCGGCTCCGAGCTCTCCGCGACGCTGATGCTCGAGTTCCCCGATGATCGCGAGCGCCTCGAGAAACTGACGGCGCTCCGCAACATCGAGTCGCACCTCTATCTATCGATCGGCGGCGCCGGCAACGCTCCCGCGCAGTTCGATCGACGCCAGATCGGCGAGGATCGCCTCAGCTCCGTGCAGTTCATCCGCTTCCCGTTGACGGCCGTCCAAGGCGACGCTCTGCGCGGCGACGCGCCGCTCCGCATCGTCTGCGACCACCCGGCGTACCCGCACACCGTCACCGTCGATCCCCCCTCGGCACGAGCAATTGCTTCAGACCTCGAGGACTGACTTGTACGAAATCACCGATCCCAGCTACTTCGACTCCGCCTCAATCGACGCCGAGCTGCGGCGCGTCTTCGACGTCTGCCACGGCTGCCGGATGTGCTTCAACTACTGCCCCTCGTTCCCGTCGCTCTTCGACGCGATCGACCGGCATGAAGAAAAGGGCGAGGGCGAAGTCGCGGCGCTGACCGCGAAAGAGATCGATGAAGTCGTCGACCTCTGCTTCCAGTGCAAGCTCTGTTACGTGAAGTGTCCCTACACGCCGCCGCACAAATTCGCGATCGACCTCCCGCGGCTCCTCTTCCGCGCGAAACTCGCGAAGGTCCGCAAAGAGGGCGTCAAGTTCCGCGAACGGATCCTCGGCGACCCCGATCGCCTCGGCAGAATGTCCACCGGCCCGCTGGCAAGCTTCGTCAACTGGGCGAACCGCCAGCCGGTCGTCCGCGCGCTCACCGAGAAAGCGCTCGGCATCCACCGCAAGCGCCTCCTCCCCCGCTTCGCGCGCGTCACCTTCGCGAAGTGGCTCGCGCGGCATCGGCCAGGCGAGTGCTGACGCCGAGCCCGTCGTCCTCTTCGAAACATGCACCGTCAACTACAATCGCCCTGAGGTTGGCGTCGCGGCGGTGCAGGTGCTGGAGCACAACGGGAAGCGGATCGAGCGGCCCGACCTCGTCTGCTGCGGCATGCCGGCGATGGACGGCGGCGACCTCGAGACCGCGAAGGCGAAGATCGCGCAAAATGTGGCGCAGCTCGCGCCACTCGTGCGCCGTGGCATGAAGGTCGTCGCCCTCGGCCCGAGCTGCGGAATGATGATGAAGAGCGAATGGCCGCAGCTCGTTCCGACGGACGACTGCCGCCTCGTCTCCGCCGCCACCATGGACATCGGCGAATACCTCGCGAAAGAGAAAGCCGCCGGCCGCCTGCGCACCGACTTCACCGTCCCGCAGGGCTCCGTCGCGTACCACGTTCCGTGTCACCTTCGCGCGCAGAACATCGGCGCCCCGTTCCGGGACATCTTCGAGTCGATGCCGGGGACGAAGGTCGAGCCGATCGAACAGTGCTCCGCGTTCGACGGCACCTGGGGCATGAAGGCCGAGTTCTACGACCTCTCGCGCAAATGCTCCGGGAAACTGTGCAAGTCGATCGAGCGCTGCGGCGCCACCTGCGTCGCCTCCGACTGCCTGCTCGCCGGAATCAACGTAACCGAGGAGACCGGCAAGACCCCGCTGCACCCGATCGAGATCGTGCGCAACGCCTACGGACTGTAACCCTCCTTCGTGTAGCGCAAGCTTCCAGCCTGCGCGATGGCGGCCGGAGCGCGACGCACGTGTTCCGGAGCCCGACGCACGTGTACCGGAGCCCGACGCACGTGTACCCGGAGCGGGACGCACGTGTTTCGAGACGCGACGCACGTGTTCCGAGACGCGACGCAGGTGTTCCGAGACGCGACGCACGTGTTCCGAGGCCCGACGCACGCGTTCCGAGGCCCGACGCACGCGTTCCGAGGCGCGACGCACGTTTTCCGAGGACCGAGGACCGAGGACCGAGGACCGAGGACCGAGGACTGTTAACATGCGCGCCCGTGAAATTCACCGAGACACCGCTACCGGGAGTGATTCTGATCGAGCCGCGCGTCTTCGGCGACGCCCGCGGCTTCTTCATGGAGACCTACCGCGCCGACCTCTTTAAGGCGCACGGAATCGACGAGAGTTTCGTGCAGGACAACCACTCGCGCTCCGCGCGCGGCGTCCTTCGCGGCCTGCACTACCAGGAGCCGTACCCGCAGGGAAAACTCGTCCGCTGCACGCGCGGCGAGCTCTTCGATGTCGCCGTCGACATCCGCCGAGGGTCGCCGACGTTCGGCAAGTGGTACGGCACCACCCTCTCCGAAGAGAACAAGGCGATGCTGTGGATCCCCGCCGGATTCGCGCACGGCTTCTGCGCCCTGACCGACGACGCGGAGCTCGTCTACAAGGCGACCGAGATCTACCATCCCGAAGCCGACCGCGGCATCCGCTGGAACGACCCGGAGATCGGGATCAAGTGGCCCATCGCCGAGCCATCTCTCTCACCGAAAGACGCAGCCGCGCCGCTGCTCCGCGACGCCGTGCTCCCCTCCTTCGCGTACGCTTGACACCCCGCCGCCCGGCCCGTAGCATGCGCGCTCGTTTCCCGGTAGCGGCCTGTCGGCGCGGATGGAATGCGTGCCCGATGAGCCCCGTTACCGAGGTTCCCTACGACGCGGGGTCGTAGTTCAGTTGGTTAGAACGCCGGCCTGTCACGCCGGAGGTCGCGGGTTCGAGCCCCGTCGGCCCCGCCAATTCCTCAACACAGTCGGCTCACACTTTTCACGGAAATCCCTCAATTCGCGCTCTCCCACCGGCGACAATCTCGCGGGCCGTTATCGCCATGCCAACGATCGGCTTCGCGCGACTCGTTATGCATTTCACCGCTCAACCATCACGCAAGTTTCGGTTGTTCATTTGTCCAAGGTTGTATAACCTTTGCGTCGTGCGAGCTCAGACTCCGGCAGAGATCGGAGAGTTGTTGACCATCAAGGCAGCAGCTGATGCGCTCGGTGTGAGCGAGCAGACGCTGCGCCGATGGGATCGGGCTGGAAAACTCCGTCCGACGCGCCATCCGTTGAATGGCTATCGGCTGTACCGGCGCGAGGTTATCAACGATCTCAAGCGACGAATCTACGGCGGCGGGGGCACGAAGCAATGAAAACTGACATTCTCAAGCTTCTCCTGCAGTCGCATGCCGCGGGTGATGAAAGCTCTTTCCGAAAGGCGGCTCTGCAACTTGCGGCAGCCGAGAGCAATGCTGGGCACATACGCGTCGCTGATGAGATCCGCTCGATCATCGCGCAGATGCCCGCTGCGCCGACGGCGCACAAAGGTGGCCCGGTCGTGGACATTGCCGCCCCACGTGGCGAACTCGCCGATGTCCTCGAAGGCGGCCACCGAGATGAACGATTCCATGACATCGTTCTGCGAGACGACGTCCGGGCGTCGCTCGAACGAATCATCACCGAGAATCGGTCGCGCGGTCGATTGGAGCGCTTTGGCGTCTCGCCCCGTCGACGGCTCCTGTTTCATGGCGCGCCGGGGTGTGGCAAGACGTTGGCAGCAGCCGTTCTAGCCGGCGAGATGGGTCTTCCGCTCATGACCGTGCGGTTCGATGCTCTCTTTTCCCGCTTTCTTGGCGCAACGGCAGTGCATCTGCGCGCGATCTTCGCTGAAATGCCGCGGCGGCCCGGTGTCTACTTCTTCGACGAGTTCGACGCCGTGGCGAAAGCACGAGGTGACTCTCAGGACGTCGGCGAGATGAATCGGGTCGTTACATCTTTCCTCCAACTCGTCGATGCGGACGTCAGCGGAAGTCTGCTCGTCGCGGCGACTAACCATGTAGAACTACTCGACCGCGCCGTGTTCCGTCGTTTCGACGTAATCGTACCGTTCGATCCCCCTGACCGTTCCCAGCTCGTGAGCCTGCTCTGCCTTCGGCTCAGCGCCATCGGACTCCAGCCAGAGGAAGCCGAGCATCTCGCGAGTCGACTCCGCGGCTTGAGTTTTGCCGACGTCGCGCGGGTGTGTGATGACGCAGTCCGTACAATGGCATTGCATGACCGCGAGCGGATTGGAGAGCGCGACATTATCGAGGCCCTTGAAAGCCTCAAACAACGAGACCTCACTCTTCAACGATGAACCATGTCCGATGAACGGCTGCCATTCTTGCGGGGCCGCGTTTCAGCGGTAGATACCTACGAGTCTCCTCAGCGTGGAGGTTCCCCGCCCAAGCTGCCGTCGCTCGATCCGAAAGCACATCGCACACGACTCCTGCAGCAAATCGGTGCGATCCAGCAACAGATCACTTCGCGACCTGAAGCCGCACGCGACGAGCTTGCCACCCGTGAGATCGTCGCGGTTCGCCCCTTGCCCGGCGCAGAGCTCGACCCGAACCAACTTGACGATCGGCGCGATGACGCGCGGCTCGTTGGAATTGATCCCGACAGCGGCGTGGTCCTGCTCGATGTCAAAGACCCAAAACTCGACTATCTGCGGGCAAAGGTTAACGACTTTGCCGATGACGCGCAGGTGAAGATGAAAACAGAAAAAAACGGTACGACTACGATCCACCGTTCTCGCGAACGCGCCGTCGCACCAGTTGACAGCATCGGTTTGGCCGATCTCGATGACCTCCGTGGCCCACGTCTGCGCGCAGAGACCCTCATCGACAGTCGCCTTTATTGGCTCGAGATTGGTTGCCGAGGAGGATATCGGCGACCGTTGGTGGAGACGCAGGACAGCCGAACCCAGATTGCGCGGCAACTCTACAGAATGGGAACTGCCCAACCTCTGCAGGAATTCGTTGCGCCCGAGCAGATCTATTTCTTTGTAAGGCTGACGCGAGAACAGCTTGACCATCTCCGGGAGGCGACGGACTGCATCTATGAAGTCGAGCTTGCGCCGCCGAGCATTCGCGACTTGCATCTGGCGGACGACACGAAGACCACACAGCTCGGCGGTTTCGAGCTGCTTCAACCACCTGCCGATGCTCCATCCATTGTGATTCTCGACACGGGCATTGCAAGTGCGCATCCTTTACTCGAACGAGCGATCCTGAGCGCGACTCATGTCTCCTTGATCCCTTCCCCCGAAGACACATACGGTCACGGCACGAAAATGGCCGGTGTTGCGCTGTATGCGGATCTAGGCACGGCGATAGAACGTGGTTCAGCGCAGGCATCGCACTGGCTTCAAAGCAGCCGGATTCTGGTCGCACCCGGCGTCGGAACCGCAGCGGACGACAACTACGAAAACTGGCCGGTCCTGATGGTCGAGGGCGTCCGGGCGGCCGAACTTGTCGACCCGCAGCCGCGCGACCGCGTCTTCCTATTGGCGGTAACGCGGACGATGCAGGATCCACCTCTCGATGGACTCGAGTCGACGCTATGGAGCCATGCCGCAGATCAGGTTGCATATGGTAAGCGTGGCCGGCTGCTGATCGTCGCTGCGGGAAATGCTCGGGAGCATCAATGGCGCGCACTTGCCGAGCAATACCCCCAGCTTCATCTCTCGGAGAAGATTCATCAACCGGCACAAGCAGCGAACGTGCTTACGGTCGGTGCTTGCACGCGCCGCATCGCACTTCCGCCGGACTCTGACTACGCGGAAGCGAGTGTTGTCGCGACGAAAGAAGGCCAGATTTCTCCATATACCAGTACTGGACTCGTTGGTAACGCGTGGCCTGTAAAGCCAGACGTTTTAATGGAGGGCGGCAATCTGGCGGTTGCCTTGCCCTTGACAGACTCAAGTGTCCCAACCTTGTGCACCCTAACTACTAGTCACAGACACACCCTAGGAAGTCCTCTCGGTTGGACGTCAATGACTAGCGAAGCATCGGCGCGAGCTGCAAATCTCGCAGCGCGCGTCTGGGGGGTCGAGCGCAAGCTTCTGCCGGAGACAGTACGAGCTCTTATCGTGCACTCCGCATACTGGACGCCCGAGATGGTCGAGCAGTTTCCCGGCATGAACGACCGGCTCCTCGCGTGTGGCTACGGAGTCCCTAACGAAACGATTGCGATGGCATGTGCGAACGATCGAGCCACCATCATCATCGAAGACGCGATGCCAAATGCTGTCACACAGGAGGAACCGAAGAAGAAGCCCCCGAAACGCAAGACGACGAAGACCACGGAACCTCACCTTCGGCGAAAGCTCAAGGTATATCGGCTGCCTGTGCCGTCCGACCTGCTGGCCGATCCTGACGTTGGCGTTGAAGTACGAGTCACGCTGTCATACTTCGCGGAACCCAATAAGTTCCGACGCCGCGTCTTCCGCGGGCTCGATCTTAAATGGGACATGCAGGGACCGCAGGAGACCGAAGACGAGTTTTTGCAGCGCGTCAACGCACTCAAACGCCCCACGGGGAGCGACGGCAAGAGACCAAAGATTTCGACGAAGAAATCATTCCCGTGGGAAGTCGGAATTCAGGCTCGAAGTCGCGGTACCGTTCAGAGCGATCGCTGGCACGGCAAGATGGCCGAGTTGGCTGGTGACAAGTTGATCGCAATCGTTCCGGTCCTAGGATGGTGGGACCAACGACGCTCTATGAAACACGAGGAGATGCGGTTTTCCCTTGTGGTTTCTGTCTTTGGGCCCGGTGTCTACGGTGCGATCAAACCGTACGTGGAAATACCGGTTGAAACAAAGATCGAAGTATGAGACACGGCCAGATCACGATGCGCCTTGGCCTTTCGGACGTGACTGCCGGACCACACGTTCGGTTTCGTCTTCACCCCCGGGTTGACGCCGTCCTGGCGCGGCGGTTGCCCGCTCGAATCCGTGTCCTCCCGGTCTCGCCGACGCGTCGATCGTCGTCGTCGCAACCCAGAACCGATACGAGGCCGTCGCGACCTTCGACCGGAAGCTCGCGAGCCGGCTCGAAAGCTTCGGCCTCTCCGCATACTTCTGAGTGGCCGCACGCCGCCGACCAGTAAGCGAGATCCGGGGCTCGCGCTGAAGTCAGTACGCTCGCAGTTTGCGGGGCTTCCAACGCGGCGAATCGAGCGGCTCGTCGTCGAAGACGCACCAGACATCGATCGACATGTAGTCGCGCAGTTCGCGGTATCGCGCCAGCCGCAGCGACTTCTTCGCGAAGTAGCGCGCAAGACACTCGCCGTAGAACGCTGCCATGCGCGGAGCGCCGCGATGGCGCGAGTAGAGAATCATCAGGCCGGTGAACAGGAGGTCGTCGGGGTGGCTGGCGCGGAGTTTCGCCTTCCTCATCGCTCCCATGACTTCCTTCGCCACGTCCACTTCGAGTCGCCCTTTCCTCCCGAGCGCGAAGTCGGTCCTGGTGACTGCACCAAGCCGTTCGATCATCTCGAGCAGCAGGGTGCGCTGGCCGCGAAACAGTTCCGGATTTCGCCGGGCCGTGAAGAGCGGGACCTCCCGCTCGTCTTCGACCTCGGAGAGAAAGGCATATAGGTGGTCGAGGCGGGCCAACGCGCTCTCCGCATTTTCAATCCAATCTTCCAATCCTTTGGCCATGATTTCGCGGACTGGTCGCGAAAACTCGGAGGTGGACGTTCCGAACAGCCCCTCGACGGTACGCATGTCCGGAGCGCGCTGCGGCTCATCGCTCTGGATGATGTCCTTCAGCGGGAAGGCCGGTGAACCAAATCCATCCGCAACACGATCCGCGAGCATTGTTGCCGAGCCCTGTCGGGCTCCGCGGAGATCTCCGCAGCACACCAGGCGCGTTCGTCGTACTGGTCGTTCGGGCGGCGGAGAATCAGCATCGTGCTCTCGCCAATTAGCTGGTGGATGCTCTGCAGGCCCGGCACTAGCGAAAGGTCGGCCGGGCCCTCCTGCGGCATGCATGAGAAGTCGTACCAGACGCCGACGGAGTCAAGGACGTCATCGATTTTCGAACCGGCGTCCCACGCACCGCGTTCCGTCCCGAAGGCGATTCCGCTGTCGAGGAAATATGCCGCCTGCAGCACGCCATGAACGAGCAGCGAAGAAACCTGTGCGCGACGTTCGTCTTTCGGCGCGCTCCGCACCTCGTGAACGTTGCGGACCGCGCCGAGGAACGCACGGAGCGCGTCGGCCTGCGCGCCGTTCGCGTCGGGATGCTTCGGCGACTCCCACCGATGCGAGACGAAGATGACCGCCGACGGAGGCGCCTCTGGATTGAACCATGGCGATTCCTCGCGTATCTCCTCAAACTTCGGCATCCGACCGGTCTTCGACATCAGCCACGTCGCACGCAGGATTCGGAACTCGCCGGTCAGTTCACCGGCGGTGGGCTGTACTCTGTTCGGATCGACTGGCGCATTTCCGGGCTTTGGAAGCGCTGGCGCGCGGAGCCGGCGGAGCCACCATAACAGGCCCATCAGCAGCACCCTGACTCGCGGAAGTGCCGGTGGCCGGGCCGCTGCGAAACGGACATGACGCGCTCACCGCACATCGTGCTAAACCACGCGCGGGCGGAGGCGTCGAGGATGACGAAGACGCAGAGCATGAGGATTGGGGCGTCAAGTGTACCGGCGAGAGTGCGCGGACGCGTGAGCGAATCGCGACATGTCGATCTGCTTCGTGGCGATGCCGTTTGGGAAGAAAAAGGACGCAAGCGGGCGGGAAATCGACTTCAACTCGATTTACGAAGACGTCATCGCGCCCGCCATTCGCGACGCACATCTGACTCCCTATCGCGCCGATGAAGAACTGCGCGGCGGCATCATTCACCAGCCGATGTACGAGGCGCTGCTGCTCTGCAACTTTGTCGTTGCTGATCTGACGACCGCCAACCCGAATGTCTTCTACGAGCTCGGCATCCGGCACGCCATGAAACCTTACGCAACTGTCTTGATGCAGGGCGGCGGCGTGCAGTTGCCGTTTGACGTGGCGCCGTTGCGCACCATCACATACGACATCACTTCGGACGGCCAGGTCGCCGATCCGGCGAAGCTGCGCGAGATGATCCGGAAATTTCTGGAGACCGCGGTCAGCGACGTCCGGACGAAAGTCGATCCGCCGCCGGATCCCGACAGCCCGCTCTTTCAGCTCATCAAGACCTATCCAGTCATTCCGCACGATCGCGCCGAGATCTTTCGCAATGCCGCACAGTCGGATGCGCTGAAGATGAAACTCAAGGCGGCACGCAAGAGCGTCGCCGATCTGGAGAATTTCGAAGGACAGATCGCGGATTTCGCCGAGGTCGAGGCGGCGATTGCCATCGACCTGATGCTCGCTTATCGCGATGCGAAGGCATTCGAGCGGATGATCGCGCTCGTCGATCGCTTCCCCGCGCCGCTGAAAGCGACGACGCTCGTGCGCGAGCAGCTCGCGCTGGCGCTCAATCGTGCCGGCCGCAGCGAAGAAGCCGAGGTCATTCTGAAGAAGATTCTCGAGGAGCGCGGGGCGAATCCGGAGACCTACGGCATCCTCGGCCGCGTACACAAGGATCGCTGGTCGCGAGCCGTGGAAGAAGGTGACGACGCCCTCGCCCCCGCCCAACTCGAGGAGGCGATCAACGCCTACCTCGCCGGCTTCGAAGCGGACTGGCGCGATGCTTATCCCGGCATCAACGCCGTGACGCTTCTCTCCACCAAATGCGAGCGCGATCCGCGACTCGACGAGATCCTGCCGGTCGTCCGTTACTCGGTGCGGCGGAAGATCTCCCGTGGAAAGCCTGACTACTGGGACTACGCGACGCTACTCGAGCTCGCGGCGCACGCCGAGGATGAAACGGAAGGGAAGCAGGCATTCGGCAAGATGTTGACCACCGCGCCCGCGCCGATGATGGCCGACACGACAAGGAAGAACCTGAAGATGATCGTCGACTCGCGCGCCCTCTGCGGAAAACCGGCGCTCGCGTGGCTCGATCCGATCATTGAACGGCTTACGAAGCTTGCGACGCCGCCCGCATCGTAGCCACCACGATTCGTATGTCGTCATACGAGATCGCCTCGCCGACGATTTCCTTGATCGGCTTGAGGCGCTCGATTCCGATTTCCGCGGCCGCGCGGCGGATGCTGTTCTCGGCCTCCTCCGTCATCCATTGGCGCAGCGACGGTTGATGGCGGCCGTCTTCGATCATTTCGCAGAGCTCGCCGACGACCGTGGATCGCGCGCGGCCCGTACGCTCCATCACCGCTTCGATCGTCAGGCCCTCCTGGAGGAGGCGGAGCGACTCCGCTTTCGCAGCCGTCGTCCGCGTCGGGCGCGGGCGCTCGCGCGGTGGGCGGACGGTGATGGTGACGTCGCGCTCCAGGCTGCGGGCGGCGCAGTGCGTGTCGATGATTCGCAGCAGCGCGTCGCCATCGTCGCGCAGCCGCACTTCGCCGATCCCGCTGATCGCACGCAGCCGTTGCAGTGACGACGGCCGTATCGCGGCAAGGTCGCGCAGCGTGGCGTCGCCGAGGATGACGAAGGGTGCGACATTGCGAGCGGCGGCGGAGTCGCGGCGCCACGTGCGCAGCGCCTCGAAGAGATCGCGGTCGATGCCGGTCCATTCCTCGGCGCCATCGCGGACCGAGGTGGTGCTCACCCGCAGCAGTCGTACATCGGATTCGCCGCGCAGGATCGCGCGTGCCGCAGGACCGAGGCGAAGGGCGGGCCGCGGATGTCCCTCCTGCACGAGCGCGCCGCCGGCCACGAGTTGGGCGATCCAGCCGCGAACCTCTTCGCTGCGATGCTCGCCGAGGAGACCGAACGTCGACAGCGTGTCGTGCTGCCGCTCGCGAACGCGGGCGGAACGCTCGCCGCGCAACACGCTGGTCACGTGCGCGGCGCCGAACGTCTGACCCGTGCGAAACACGCATGAGAGGATCTTCTGCGCGATGGTGTTCGAATCAGCCACCGTCTCGAGCTCGCCGAGGCAGAGGTCGCACGCGTCGCAGCGCTCCGCATTCCAGACGCCGCCGAAGTGCTCGACGAGCGCGCGATGGCGGCAGATGCCCGACATGCAGAAGCCGTTCATCCGGTCCAGTTGGCCGATGGCGACGGCGAGCTGACCGTCGTCGGAGACGCTCTGCTCCAGGATGCGCGTCCAGGTCATCGCATCGCCCGGGTCGTGCAGCAGCACGCACTCCGACGCCAGGCCGTCGCGGCCCGCGCGTCCCGCCTCCTGCTGATAGTGCTCGACCGACTTCGGCATCCCAGCGTGCACGACGAAACGGACGTTCGAGCGGTCGATGCCCATCCCGAAGGCGACCGTCGCCACGATGATGTCGGCGTGCTCGGACGCGAATGCTTCCTGCGACTCGTGCCTCTCTTCCGGAGTCATCCCCGCGTGGTACCGCGCCGCGCGATGGCCGCGCGACGCGAGCGCCGCCGCCATCGCATCAACGTCCTTGCGGCGGATGCAGTAGACGATGCCCGCCTCGTCCGGATGGCGGCGGATCACTTCTTCGACCTGCAGGACTTCGTCATTCCGCGGAACGACGCGGTAGAGCAGATTCGGCCGGTCGAGATCTCCGACGAGGACGAGCGGCTCGCGCAATCGCAGCTCGCTGCAAATGTCGGCGCGCACCTGCTCGGTCGCCGTCGCCGTGAATGCATGAATCGAAGCCTCGGGGAAGAGCGCCCGCAGTTCGCGAAGCTGGCGGTATTCGGGACGAAAGTCGTGGCCCCAGTGGCTGATGCAATGCGCTTCGTCGATGGCGAACACGCGCACGCGCGCGGCGCGCAGCAACGCCCGAAGCGACGCCGTGGCCAGCCGCTCCGGCGATACGAATAACAATCGCACCGAGCCGTCCGCCGCCCGCCTCTCGATCGCGCGCTGCTCGCCGGCCGGCGTCATGCTGTTCAACGCCGCCGCCGCGACACCGCTGGTCACCAGCGCGTCCACCTGGTCCTTCATCAATGCGATCAATGGCGACACCACGACCGTGAGCCCGTCGAGCAGCAGCGCCGGTGCCTGATAACAAAGCGACTTCCCGCCCCCGGTCGGCACGACCAGCAGCGAGTCGCAGCCGGCCAGCACGGCATCGATTGCCTGACGCTGCAACGGAAGAAGGGACGTGAAGCCCCACGTCCGTTCCACGACGTCGAGCACCGGATCGATGGTTTCAGGGGACGCGCTCATGTCGCCGATCGTACCTCGGCCTTGAAAGTGTCCACGATCCGTAGAGAAGCGTCGGTGGCGCACCGGCATCCACCGCGCGAACGATGGGGACGCGCGGCTGACCCATGTGGGACGCGGGCACGAACCATTGGTTCGCGGCGCTGTCTCACGTGCGACGCGGGCACGAACCATTGGTTCGGGGGGCTGCCGCATGTGCGGCGGGGGTACGAACCGTTGGTTCGTGGGCCTGTCGCACGTGCGGCGCGGGCACGAACCGTTGGTTCGCGGGCCTGTCGCACGTGCGGCGGGGGTGCGAACCGTTGGTTCGTAGGGCTGTCGCACGTGCGGCGGTGGCGCGAACCGTTGGTTCGTGGGGCTGTCGCACGTGCGGCGGTGGCACGAACCGTTGGTTCGTGGGGCTGTCGCACGTGCGGCGCGGGCACGAACCATTGCAGGAAAGAAGGCGGCAACGTACGGTCCGATCGAGGCGAGCGTGGGACACCCGGAGAGAACGCGTGACGCGAAGAGCTTTCAGAATCAATCGTTTAGCTGTTCGCCGCCGCAACGTTCGAGCTCCGTGTCACCTTGCGAAACGCGATGACACCCGATCCGGCGCTCGATATGAAGGGATGCGGCGGCCTCGATCCGACTACCGAAGCCGCCGTACGGAACGTCATCTCATCACTCGCGGTTCATTCGTGCTTTTGTGCCACGTTTAAGGCAGAGCATCGACGAGCCTCTTCGGCATCACTTGATGCCGGCGTGCTGCGCTTGTCCGCAGCGATCCTTTGCCCAATCAGATGGGTGACAAACTCTCTCACGTTGTCGTTCCAGATATCGCCGTGACCATTCATCACGGCCTTATCGGCACGAGCATTGATGAAGGGGGCATACAAGCCGTCCTTCGCGGTCGGCGTCATACAGACGTGCACGGAGCAATCGCCCGTCGCGTCAGACCCGGAACGCATCGTTACGCGATGAGTCCAATAGTCCTCATAATTCCCGACCGTCATGCGACGCTTGGGAGCGCTGTCGAGAATCGCCCTCTGTCCGAGAGGAAACGCGACTCCCGTCGCTCGATCCGTGTCCGAAGAAATGCTCACGACCAGCGGAGGCTGCCGGTCCTCGAAGAAGCAATATTCACGGCGCCGCACATCGTGGAAGACTGAGAACAGCGATGCTTCGAACGCCGGGTTGAGCAGAATCACCATATCGCCGATCCCTTTGATTCGGCGATATGGCTTGCCGATCTCTCCGGGATGTGCGAGCTCGGTCTCGCGGATCAGGGTCTGTGCAACCGCGTTGTACAGAATCCGCGCCCCGAAACTGTGGCCGACGTAAACGTGCAGATCATTTCGACCCTTTTGCTCGCGCTTGTTTCTGATCGAGTCGATCGCCGCAAGGAGCCGGGTCACGCCGGCGGATTGTGCGACCTTGTCCGCAGCGCGCTTCCGGCCCCAAAACGTCAATTGATTGGCCACTGGCCATGTAGTGCGGCTGCCGTTCCACGCTACGTAGATTCCCACGACTCGCCGCGGTGATGTGCTTTGAATTTCGGCACTCCGGAGGGTTACAACCACGCTCTTGAACCTCGCGAGATCCGTGTCGTTGTCGTCGTTGTTGTGCTTCCAGCCGTGAACGTAAAGCAGAACGATCTGATCGCCGCCCTCGCCAAGATCCCGAAACATCTTCGACACCTCGCAACGATTCACGAATTCGCCATCGTCCGTATAGGCGATTCGATAAACCGGCGGAGGATCCTCGGGAGTGGGAAAGCTCCCGTAGATCACAGCGGGGTCGGTGCACTGGACTTGATTCGGATCCGCCTTAGGGAATGAGACGCCACACCCGGCGAGGGCAAGAAGGAGAATGACTGGCAGCGCTTTGCGCATGATTCCTCCGTTAAATATCGTGTTGATCTATGGAGGGCCACGAAACGCTGATTCCCGCCCACGAGGTAGATCGACTTCCTTCCGCGAGCGCGTAGACCGCATTCGGCCGCACGTCACCGCCTGCCCCCTCGCATCCGCGTGAAACGCTTTCCTTCCCGCCGTCACTACGGTGCAAGGAGGCTCATCATGAGACGTATCGGATGCATCGTTCTATTGCTCGGCGCCGTTGGGCTGCAGGCGCAGGGACGGGGGATGTTCTCGAAAGAATTGGCGGCGCAGAACAAGGCAGGGCGGGCGGCGGTGAGGCACAATCAGG
>DASYSN010000427.1:0-13827 GCA_036003305.1 Thermoanaerobaculia bacterium | reverse complement strand
TTGAGGACGAAGATCGCCATGACGGCGAACAGACTGAGATCGGGAAACAGATTGATTTGCATAATTCAGGGGAACGCGCCCAGGGGGAAGGCGCCCGGAGCCGCGTGTTTTTACCACAGGGAAAGAACGTTGTCATCCCCGAGGATGGGGTCGGTTTAGCGGTCCTGGAGCGGCCAGACGCGTTCGAGAGGCCCGAGCGCCCGACGCCTGCCGACGATCGTCACGTGGACCTTCTGAAGCTCGACCACTTGGCGGATCTTTTCGGGCAGGCTCATCGCCACCCGCTCCCTCCGAAGTTGGCGCTTCCCCCTCGCGTAGGCGGGTAAGGATCTCGGACTCGTCGGTCATTGTTTGTCTCGCGAAACCGTGTCATCCCGAGCGTAGCGAAGGATCTGGGTGGCCGGGCGGCACGAGTAGCGCGCCCCCACCCACCCAGGTTCCTCGCTACGCTCGGAATGACACCGTAGGTTTATGTGCAAACGACGCCCTCGCGTTTCAGTGCTCGGAAGAGGATATCTGCATCGAACGGTTCTCGCCGGTGAGCATGGCGTACAAGAAGATCCTGGAGCGTGCCGACGCCTTCTTCGCCGAGGTCGCAGCCGAGCAGCCGCAGCACCTGCAGTGCGGGCGTGGGTGTTCGTTCTGTTGTTACGGCCTTTTCGAGATCGGATCGGCGGACGTGGCGGTGATCGCGGAGGGGCTGGAGAAGCTCCATCCAATGCGGCGGAAGAAGGTCATTCGCCGGGCGCAGGAGATCCTCGATGCCGCCGGCCCCCGCGACGACCGCGAGGCGTTCTTCGACCGGACCGACGACGTCGCCTGCCCCAACCTCGACGAGAACGGCCTATGCATGATGTACGAGCACCGGCCTATGGTTTGCCGCACCTTCGGCCTCCCCATCCGCGACGGCTCGCAATACATCGGCGACATCTGCGAGCTGAATTTCACGGAAGCCACGCAACCCGAGAAAGAGCGAGCCGCCTGGGACCTTCAGCGAGAAGACGTCTACGGCGACGACGAGCTCTCCATCCCCGAGGCGATCGTCCTCGCCGCGCGGATGCGGGGGTGGGGCTTCTAGATTGGCGGACCGCTTCCGCGACGAGAGCCCCAGAACGCGAGGATCTCGACCACCTCACCGTCCGTTCGGTAGTAGACGTCGTAGTGGACGCGCTCGATGTGAATGCGGCGAACGCCGCGGAGCGCGACGTTGGTTGCGCGCGCACCGATCATCGGGTGTGACGCAATCAAATGGCTCACCCGCTCGAGCTCCTCGCGGATAGCGTTTGGCGCTTTCAAACGATTCTCGCGCCACCAAAGGTCAGCTTCCTCGATCTGCTGGTCAGCGAGTGCGCCGACGCGGAGTTGCAGCATCAGCCGCGTCGTCGCAGTCGTTCAATCACTCGCTCGAACGGAACGGTCTCACCCCGCTCGCATTGCGCGATCGATTCGAGAAGCATGCGCTCAGTTTCCGCGTCAGCTTCGAACGTCTCGTCCGGCTCCGGCAAGAGAACCGTCACCGCGGCACCCTCGGGCAGAGTAGCTTCCGTCAGTTCGACACGACCCTCGACGATCCGGCCTGTTGCGACTCGCATGGTGGAGTAAGCCTACCCCTTCGCCGCGATATTCGTGACGTTGGCCGATTTCCGGTCGCCCATGACACAGTTGCCCTGGAAGATGGCGCCTTCTTCGATGATGAGGGCGGGGGTGTCGATGTCGCTGTAGACCTTGCCGTTGCGGTGGATCTCGACGCGCTGGTCGGCTTTGATTTTTCCGACGACGGTGCCGCTGATGGCGATGCGGCCGACATGGATGTTGCCGTCGATGTGCGCCGACTCGCCGACGATCAGCTCATTCTTCGAGGTGATCGAGCCGTTGAACTTCCCGTCGATCCGCATGGTGTCCTCGAATTCGAGCTCGCCCTTGAAGGACGATCCCCGATCGAGGAATCCATTGAGCTCTCCGCCGCGATTCGATTTTCCGTTCATCGTCGTCTCCCCGTGATGTCGTCGTAGATGCGGATCAAATCATCTTCGCTGGCGAAGCGGATGCGAATGACTCCGCCGCGGCGCTTCCGATCGATCTCGACTTTCGTTCTTAAAGTTCTCTGAAGTTTCTCTTCCGCGTCGCGCGTGAAGACGTCCTTCTCTTTCTCTTTCTTCTCCGCCGGCTGCTTGCCGTTGCTGTTCGCCGCCAGCATCTCGGTCTGGCGCACGCTCAGGTTGCGCTTCACGACGCGGTCGGCGAGCTGCTCCTGCTTCTTCGGCGACTCGACCGCCAGGAGAGCACGCGCGTGCCCCATCGAGAGCTGTCCCGAGGCGAGCAACTTCTTTACCGGCTCCGGGAGCTTCACGAGACGGAGGAAGTTGGCGACCGTGGAGCGCTCCTTCCCGACGCGCTTGGAGATCTCCTCCTGCGTCAGGCCGAACTCCTCGTGGAGCTGGTGGTAGGCCATCGCCTCTTCGATCGGGTTCAGGTCCTCGCGCTGGATGTTCTCGATCAGCGCGATCTGAAGCGCGTCGCCTTCCTTGAGGTCGTCCTTGATGACGACCGGCACCGAGGTCAGGCCGGCCTTTTGTGCGGCGCGGTAGCGGCGCTCGCCGGCGATCAGGCGGTAGCGGTCGCCGAAACGCGAGACGACGAGCGGCTGGACGATGCCATGCTCGCGGACGCTGCGCGCGAGCTCGTCGATCGAGCCTTCGTTGAAGGTCTTGCGCGGCTGGTACGGATTCGGCGCGATCTGGTCGAGCGCGAGCACCATGAGCCCGGGCGTCGCCGGCGGCGTTTCTTTCGCCGGAATCAGCGCGCCGAGGCCGCGGCCGAGAACTTTCTTCTGCTGCGCCATCAGATTACGGTCTCCGCGCGGCGGATGAACTCCTTCGCGAGGTTGATGTAAGCCTCGCTGCCGCGCGAGCGAATGTCGTAGAGGATAATCGGTTTCCCGAACGACGGCGCCTCGCCGAGGCGCACATTGCGCGGGATCACCGTCTCGTACACCTTGTCGGTGAAGTGGGTCCTCACCTCTTCGGCGACCTGTCGCGAGAGGTTCATCCGCTCGTCAAACATCGTCAGGACGATCCCTTCGATCTCGAGGCCGGGGTTCACGGCGTCGCGGACGCGGTCGACGGTCGTCATCAGTTGCGAGATCCCTTCGAGCGCGAAGTACTCGCACTGCATCGGCACGACGACGGAATTCGCCGCCGTGAGACCGTTGATGGTGAGGAGGCCGAGGGATGGGGGCGAGTCGATGAGGATGTAGTCGTACTCGCCGTCGATCGGCTCGAGCGCTTTGCGCAGGTAGTGCTCGCGGCCGATGGCATCGCGCAGTTCGACCTCGGCGCCGACGAGGTCGACGGACGACGGCGCCAGAAAGAGCGTCGGCAGGTCGGTGGCGATGATGATGTCGCGGATCGGCATCTCGTCGACGAGCACCGGGTACATCGACTTCTCTTCGTTCTTGGAGCGGCCGACACCGGACGTGGCGTTCGCCTGTGGGTCGAGGTCGAGGAGGAGAACTTTCCGCTCGCAGGCGGCCAGGGACGCGCCCAAATTGATGGCCGTCGTCGTCTTTCCGACGCCGCCTTTCTGGTTCGCGAGCGAGATGATCTTCGTCATTGTTCCACGTGGAACGTCAGCGAAACGACGTAATTACTGGCACCGCGCGGGAGCTTAGCCGCTCCGGAATCGTCGAAACCGTCGATTCGCGGAGCCTCGGGACTCGACTGGAACAGCGCCACGCGCGCGCCGTCCGCGAGGTGCTCCCGAAGCGACGGCACCCATTCCTCCGGTGATCCGACGGCGCGTGATGTGACGAGCGAAAAGCGAAGGTCGGCGGGCAGGCGCTTCAGAGCGGCGCGCAATCTATCACCGTAAACCACCGCGTTCAATCCGCACTCGCGCACCACGTGCTTGAGAAACGCCCATTTCTTCTGGTCGGCTTCGACGAGGTGAAAGCGCGCACCGGGCGCCGCGATCGCCATCGGAATCGCCGGCAAGCCGCCGCCGCTACCGAAGTCGAGGACGTCGCCGGATGGTTTCAGGATCTCCGCCGCCGCCAACGCCTCGTTGATGTGGTCGTCGAGGTTCGCTCGAGCCTCAGGCCCGATCAGGTTGATGCGCTCGTTCCACTTCAGGAGCTCGCGTTTGTAGATCGCTACGCGATGGTCACTAGTCACTGGTGACTGGTCACTGGACCCGCCCTCCAAGTGACCAGTCACCAGTGACTCGTTGCCCGCGCCGAACATGCATCCGAAGGATAGCAATCGCCGCGGGGGTCACGCCGGGGATCCGGCTCGCCTGCCCCAGCGATACCGGCCGGACGAAGCTCAGCTTCTCGACCATCTCGCGCGAAAGCCCGGGCAGCGCGTACGACAGCTCGGCCGGAATCCGCACGTCCTCGTCGAGCGATGCCTTTTCGGCTTCGCGCTTCTGGCGCTCGATGTAGCCGGAGTAACGCAGCTCGTTGACCACGCCTTCGATCTCTTCCCCCTTCATCCCCTCGAACGCGTCGGCGTTGGCGGTTACAAAGGCGTCGAGCGAGAAGTCCTGGTGCTGGGTCACCCTCGCCTGCTTCTGCAGCATCGTCCGCGCCCGGGTCATACGCCCGACGCGCGCCTCGATCCGCCGCTGCCGCTCGTCGTCGAGGATGCCGAGGCGTGCGGCGATCGGCGACAACCGCTCGTAGACGGAGTCGGTTCCGAGGAGCAGCCGATGCTCCGCGCGGGACGTGAACATCCGATACGGCTCCTCGGTGCCGAGGGTGACGAGGTCGTCGATCATGACGCCGATGTACGCGGCGTCACGGCGGAGGATCACCGGCTCGCCGCCGCGGATCTGCTGAAGCGCGTTGATCCCGGCCAGGAGGCCCTGCGCGGCAGCTTCTTCGTAGCCGGACGTGCCATTGATCTGGCCGGCGAGGAAAAGACCGTCGACGCCCCGGACTTGCAGCGTCGGCTCGAGCTGCTCGGGGTTCACGAAGTCGTACTCGACGGCGTAGCCGTAGCGCGCGATCTTCGCGTTCTCGAAGCCGGGCAGCGACCGGACGACCGCGTCCTGGACGTCGGCCGGCAGCGAGGTCGAGACGCCGTTCAGGTACAGCCACGGATGCGTCAGCCCCTCCGGCTCGACGAAGACGTGGTGCCGCTCCTTTTCGGCGAAGCGGACGACCTTGTCCTCGATCGACGGGCAGTACCGCGGTCCGGTCGCCTTGATCTGGCCGGAGTACATCGGCGCGCGGTGGAGGTTCGCGCGGATCAGCTCATGCGCGAATTCGCTGGTGTACGTGAGGTGGCAGAGCACCTGCGGCAGCTGTAGCGCGTCGGTGAGGATCGAAAACGGGCGCGGCGTGTCGTCGCCGGGCGCCTGTTCCATCTTTTCGAAATCCACAGTGGTCTTGTCGACCCGCGGCGGGGTGCCCGTCTTGAGGCGGCCGAGCTCGAGGCCCAATCCGCGGAGCGAATCGGAGAGCGTGTCGGCCGACGGCTCGCCGAAGCGGCCGCCGGTCGTCTTCTGCTCGCCGGAGTGCATGAGGGCGCGGAGGAACGTGCCGGTCGTGACGATTACGGCCCTCGCGGCGAGGCGGCTGCCATCCTGCAACACGACGCCGCAGACGGCGCTGCCGTCGATGATGAGCCTCGAAACGGATCCTTCGACGATCTCAACGTTCGGCTCGGCATCCAGGAGCTGCTGGACTGACGCGGCGTAGATGTCGCGGTCGCACTGCGCTCTTGGGCCTTGGACGGCCGGACCCTTGGAACGGTTGAGCACCTTGAACTGAATGCCGGCGCGGTCGGTCGCCTCGCCCATGAGGCCGCCGAGGGCGTCGATCTCCTTGACGAGGTTGCCCTTCGCGAGTCCGCCGATGGCCGGATTGCACGACATACGACCGATGGCGTCTCGGAGCATGGTGATCATGGCGACGCGCACGTTGCCGCGCGCGCAAACGCGCGCCGCTTCGGCTCCGGCGTGGCCTCCGCCGATCACGATCACGTCGAACGAGGTCGTCATGGTTCCACGTGGAACACTTTCTACGGGCGGCGTCTTTCGTTGGGACTATTAGTTCCTGTTTATCAGGTTTTTGTGCCTGTATGTTTGGTTTGCAGTCCTAGTTTTCAGGAACTTGTACCGAAATATCTGAAGGTCGTACCTTGTATTTTCGAAGCTAGCTCAGACAATCTCGTATGTGTTCCTGCTTTTCTCGTTTACTTTCCTATGCAGAAGGAACTGAAGATTGCCGCGAACACTTCGTCGGTCGTGATTGCGCCTGTCAGCGTCGAGAGCGACGTCGCAGCCGCGTAGAGATCGACGAGGACGATCTGTTCTTCGAGTCCGGCGTCGAGTGACGCGAGCGCGGTGCGGAGCGAGGCTTCGCACGCGCTGATCGATGCGCGCTGTCGTTCGTTCACGACGGTGGGCGAGCCTTCGGGAGCGGCGAAGCGATCGCGCACGATGGTGTCGAGACGCGCGAGCAGTTGCGGGATGCCTTCGCCGGTGAGAGCGCTGATCGCGAGCGCCGCTCCCTCATCCGCCTTCGGCACCTTCTCCCCCAAAAAGCGGGGGAGAAGGGTACTCGATGGGAGGTCTGCGCCAGTTTTCCCGAAGGCCGGGTGAGGGGCGACGTCGCGCTTCGTGTACACGGGCAGCGCGTTGAACCTCGCGATCTCGGTTTCGTCGTTCGCGTCGGGGGGGCGGGTGGCGTCGATGAGGTAGAGGACGACGTCGGCTTCGGCGGCGGCGCGGCGGGCGCGTTCGATGCCGATCTCCTCGACGACGTCGGCGTCTTCGCGGAGGCCGGCGGTGTCGGCGATGGTGACCGGGAGGCCGCCGATCTCGATCGTTTCGCGGACGATGTCGCGCGTCGTGCCGGGAATCGGGGTCACGATGGCACGCTCACTGCCGACGAGGCGATTGAGCAGCGTCGACTTGCCGGCGTTCGGCGCGCCGAGGATCACGAGCGAGAGGCCGCGGGTCGTGGCGCGGCCGCGGCGAAAGGTCTCGGCGAGCGACTCGCACGCGGCGATCGCTTCCGAAAGCCGGGAGTGCGCTTCGTCGCGCGAGATGAACTCGTAGCCCTCGTCCGAGAAGTCGAGCGCCGCCTCGAGTCGCGAGATCACGTCCAGCAGCGACTCGCGAATCGACGACGCGGTGCGGCTCAGCGTTCCGTCGAGATTCGACAACGACAGCTTCGCCTGGAGCGACGTCCGCGCGTTGATCAGATCGGCGATCGACTCCGCCTGCACCAGATCGAGCTTGCCATTGAGGACCGCGCGCTCCGTGAACTCCCCCGGCTCCGCGCTCCGCGCTCCCAGCTCCCTCGCCGCCTCGAGCACACGCTCCACCAGCAACGGATTGCCATGAAGGATCAGCTCGACCAGATCGTTTCCGGTGAACGAATGTGGCGCAACGTACCGAATAGCGATGCACTCGTCGATTGAATTCAATCGCGTGAACGTCGCGACGCGCGGCTCGGAAACGTCCGCGCGCGAGAGCGCGGCGAGAATCGCAGCGCTCTCCGGCCCGTCGATGCGGACGATGGCGAGCGCGCTGCGGCCGACCGGCGTCGCCGGAGCGACGATCGTGTCGAGCGCCGCGCCGCCGCTCACGGCTCGTCGTTCGTTGCTTCGGCGGTCTCTTCGACCGGTTCCGTCTGCGACCGCTTGATGACGGCGACGCGTTTGTAGAAGCCTTCGCCGCGCGATTCGGTCGTGACGTCGGCGTCCTCCTGCAGCGCGAGATGCACGATGCGGCGCTCGATCGGCGTCATCGCCGGCAGGAGCTGCTCGCGCCCATCGCTGCGAACGCGATCGGCCAGCTCACGCGCGCGTTCGCCGAGCTCCGTCACGCGGCGCTGTTTGAACTCCTCGCAGTCGAGCTCGATGTCTTTGTCGACCTTGCGGCCGGTGAGCGCCTTGTTCGCGAGCACCTGCATCGCGTCGAGCAGCTCGCCGCCTTTGTCGGTGAATCGCGGCCCGTCCGGTCCGTACAGGCGCACGTGAATGCGCTCGGCGTCCTCGGTCGTCCGGACGACGACGCTCAGCTTCGCGAGCGAGAGGACCTGCTCGCACCACGCGTGCACCATCGAAGCGCCCTGCGACTCTTCTTCCTGCTCGGGCGCCTCGACGGCGAAGCGGGAGAAGTCTCCCGGCTGCATGTCGTTGTCGCGGCGATCGCGACGGCCACGACCGCTTCCGCCACGCGAGTCGCGATCGCTGTTTCCGCGTCCGCGTCCGCCGCCTCCACGCCCACCGCGGGCGCCTCCGCGGCCGCGCGAGTCGCGAGGTTCACGAGGCGCGCGAGATTCGCGAGGCGGCGCCGGTGGCGCCGGTGAGTACTCCGGCACAGGCGCAGCGGGTTCCACGGGTTCCGCGGGCGGCGGCGCGTCCTCGTTCACGTCCGCTTCGATCACGACGCGTTTGATGCCGCCGAGGAAGCCGCGCTTCTCGACGAGGACGCGATGCGTGATCTGGTGTCGCTGTACGCCGTACGCCTCGGTGGCGGCGGCGAGTGCTTCTTCGAGAGTATGTCCTTCGAACCGCTGTGTCATGCGCACTCCGGTCAGGCGGTCTTGAGCTCGGCGGGATGATCTTTCCAGTACTTATTCATGATCAATTGCTGCGCGATCGTCAAGATATTCTGCACGAGCCAGTAGAGAACGAGCCCGCTCGGGAACTCCTTGAAGATCCATCCGAAGACGAGCGGCATGATGAGAAACATGCGCCGCTGCGCCGGATCGCCGGTGGTCGGCGTCAGTTGCTGCTGGAAAAACATCGTGATCGTCATGAGGATCGGCGTGATGTAGTAGGGGTCTTTCGCCGACAGATCGTGGATCCATCCGTAGAACGGCGCGCCGCGCAGCTCGATGGCGCGCGAGAGCAGGCCGTAGAAGGCCCAGAGAATCGGGAGCTGCAACACCATCGGGAGGCATCCACCCATCGGGTTGATTCCCTCCTGCTGGTACAGCTTCATCATCTCCGTGTTCATCTTCTGGCGCTGCTCGGCGTCGGTGCGCGATTTCTTGTAGCGGTTCTTGATCGCCTCGACCTTCGGCTGCACCTTCTGCATCTTCTTCATCGAGACGATCGATTTGTGCTGCAGCGGATAGAGAACGATCTTGATGAGCACAGTCAGGGCGATGATGGCGAGCCCGTAGTTGCGCGTCGTCTTGTTGATCCAGATGAGAACGTCGAGCAGAACGCGCGCGATGAAGCTGAAGAAGCCGAACTGCAGCGTCGAGTCGAGGCCGTACGCCTCGAGGATCTTCGTTTGCTTCGGGCCGAAGAACGCCTGGCCGGACACGGTGCCGTCGGAGGCGGCGTTCACGCCGGCGTAGAGCTCTTTGCGGATCTCCTTGCCGTCCTTGAACTCGGCGCGATGGATGACCGCCTGTCCGCCTTTGGCCGGCTTGAGGACGGTGAGGAAGTAGTTGTCCTCGATGCCGGTGAACTGGATGTCGTCGTAGACGTTGACGCGGTCGCCCTTTTCGCGTCCGACGACCTTGAGCTTCCCTTCGGTCTGTGCGATGCCGTTGCCGGTAACGACGAAGCGGCTGTCGATTTCGTCCGGCGCGAGGGTGCGGATGCCGGGACCGATCTCGACGCGATACGGCGTCGGCGGAACGACGTTGACGGCGAAGTCGAACTGGAACTCGGGGCCGACGCGGAAGGTCTTCGTGACGGTGGTGTGTCCGTCGCTGTAGCGATAGTCGATGACGCGGACGCCGTGGTCGTCACGCTCGTTGACGGCGTAGAGCGCGGAGTTGAACGGGTTCTGGCCTTTGGTGGTGATGCTGAATGGGAAGTCGGTGCGGCCGGCGTCGCGGCCCTTCACGAGCTCGACCGGCTGCTTGTCGGAGGTCGTGTAGTGCTTCAGCTTGAACGAGACCAGCTCGGCGCCGCGGTTGGAGAAGACTGCCGTGAACTCCGGCATGTCGACGACCGATTGCTTGAGGGTCGTGCCGCTTACCGGAGCTGCCGCGTGCATTGCCGGCGGGGCAACACTGGGAGTCGCCGCCTTCGTCGCCGCAGTGGTAGCGCCAGTGGTTTTGGCGACCATCGGTTTCGCCGCCACCGGCGCCGGCTTCTTCACCAGTTCCGGGAACAGCTTCGGGATCACCACGCTCCACAAGCCGAGGAAGGCGATCGAGATCACAACCGCGATGAAGATGCGTTTTTCCATTTCAGGGGACCGGGTCCCAACCTCCAGGGTTCAGCGGGTGGCAGTGCGAGAGCCGTTTGACTCCAAGCCACGCTCCGCGCGCGAAGCCGTACTTTTCGATGGCCTGCATCATGTACACCGAACAGGTCGGCTCGAAGCGGCACATCGGCGGCAGGAGCGGAGAGATGAATCGCTTATAGAAGCGGAGCAGGAAGAGGGCGACGGTACGCACGGCATGTTCAGCGCGCACCCGCGGAGGCGACGCGATCCAGCGCTCGGTGGAGGTCGTCGCGGAAGTCCGCGAACGAGGCGTCGGCGGCGTTTGGCTTGACGTTTACCACGATGTCGAAACGCCGGTCATCGAGACCGAGCGGGCCGCGCCGGCGACGGTAGATTTCCCGCGTCCAGCGTTTGAGGCGATTACGGACATTCGCTTTCCCGAGTTTCTTCGTCGCGGTGATGCCGACGCGCGAGTGCGCCATGTCATTCGAGGCGTAGAAGACGACCGCGTATCGGGAAAAGAACTTCTGGCCCGTTTCGTACACTCGAAGAAAATCGCGGCGTTTCGCGATTCGCTTTTCCTTTGGCAGCCCTTCCGGACGGGCCGTTCCGTCTGCCGGGCTGTCCACTGTCTGCTGCTGCGCCTAGACGGAGAGGCGCTTGCGCCCTTTGCGGCGGCGGCGAGAGAGAACCGCCTGACCGTCCTTGGTGCGCATCCGGACGAGGAAGCCGTGAGTCCGCTTCCGGCGGCGGTTGTTCGGCTGAAACGTTCGCTTCATTGTTTAACCCTCTGAAAAGAAAGCGGTGAGTATAGTGACCGCTCCCGAAGCCGGTCAAACCTGGGTGGGAGTGGGGGAATTCCAGCCTCTTCCGGGCACTCCTGATATGCGTAGAATCCGATTGCAAATCGGATCGGGTTGAAGCTATGCTGCTCGACCCTATCCGATAGCCAGATTTTCCACAGGTGTGGAAAAGCTGTGGATTCTCAACGACATACGGTCCCTCCCCCATGAATGTCTGGAAGCAAGTTCTCCATCGAGTCGAGCAAGTCGTTGACCGGTCGGACTACGACGCCTGGTTCGCCTCGACGCGCTTCGTCGCGCAAAAGGGTGACACGCTCGATGTAGCCGTCCCCTCGCAGCGCCACATCGACGAGATTCGGGAACGTTACGGCCGCCAGGTTCGCTCCGCGCTCAACGAAATCGTCCCGGAGGGCCTCCAGATCCACTTCATCGTCGAGGGCCGCGATACCGACGACCTCGGCATGGGCGGCGGTCCGGTCCGGGAAGAGCTCCCGGCGGCGGTCTTCAATCCCCGCTACCGTTTCGACGCGTTCGTGATGGGAAAATCGAACGAGCTCGCCTACGCCGCCTCCAAGTCGATCGCCGAGAACCCCTCCGGATCGTTCAATCCGCTCTTCATCTACGGCGGCGCCGGCCTCGGCAAGACGCACCTGATTCAGGCAATCGGCCATCAGATCCGCGACTCGTTCCCGCGGATGAAGGTCGTCTACATGTCGGCCGAGTCGATGGTCACCGAGATCATCACCGGAATCCGCTACGACCGGATGGCGCAGTTCCGCGAGAAGTACCGCTCGGTCGACGCCCTGCTCCTCGACGACATTCAGTTTCTTGCCGGCAAGGAGCGAACGCAGGAAGAGTTCTTCCATACGTTCAACGCGCTCTACGAAGCGCAGAAGCAGATCGTGTTCACGTCGGACGCACCGCCGAAGGAGATCCAGACGCTCGAGGAGCGGCTGCGCTCGCGCTTCGAATGGGGACTCATCGCCGACATTCAGCCGCCGGACCTCGAGACGAAGGTCGCGATCGTCCGGAAGAAGGCGGACGAGAAGAAGATCCCGCTGCCGCAGGAAGTGGCACTCTTCATCGCGGAGCGCGTGCGGTCGAACATCCGCGAGCTCGAAGGTCTGCTGAATCGCGTATCGGCGTACGCATCGCTGGCCGGCCTCCGGATCACGCTCGACGTCGCGCGCGAAGCGCTGAAGGACCTGCTCACGAAGGACGACAAGCCGATCACGCCGCAGGAGATCCTGCGCGTCGTCGCGACGCACTACGGCCAGACGGTGACGAACCTGAAGTCGAAGTCGAACGCGCAGACCGTCGCGTTTCCGCGTCAGGTCGCGATGTACATCTGCAAGGAGCTGACGGATCTCTCGTATCCGGAGATCGGCCGCGTCTTTAACAATAAGCACCACTCGACGGTGATGTACTCGGTGCAGAAGATCGACGAGAAGCGGCAGAACGACCAGCAGTTCGCGCGCGTGGTCGACAACCTGCTGAAGCAGTTCCGATGAAATCCGCAGGCTCTGCGGAAAGGTGCGCCCAAAAACTGTGGAGAACCGGCGCCTTGAAAATCCGGTTCGCGGCGACTGCGGAAAACGGCGGCGAAATCAGTCGTTTTTCCTCAACGAATCCCGCAGGTTGACTCGAACTGAACTGCTATAATTTTGAAGAGCTTGCGTCCCCCGCGCGAAAACTCCTCGCGCTCTACTACTACCACTACTAAAAAGAAATACTCTGGTTCCGAGGAAGAAGACACATGGAGCTGACCGTCGCAAAAGCGGATCTTCAGAAAGAACTCCAGCTTTGCCAGGGAGTCGTCGAGAAGCGATCGACGATTCCGATCCTTTCGAACGTGCTGCTCAAAGCGGCCGACGGAAAGCTTTCCATCGCGGCGACCGATCTCGACGTGACGATCCTCAGCGCGTGCCCGGCACGCATCACGACGCCCGGCGGCGTGACGATCGAAGCGCGGCGGCTGTTCGACATCATCCGCTCTCTTCCTGACGACGACGTGCACATCACGATGCAGGAGAACAACTCGCTGCTCGTCGAATCAGGCACTGCGAAGTTCCGGCTCCTCGGACTCCCGGCGGAGGACTACCCGACGCTGCCGGCCGTCGACATGAGCGACGCGTACACGATCGCGCTCGAAGAGCTGAAGACGATGGTCGGGAAGGTGCGTTTCGCGATCACGCACGAAGAGACGCGCTTCCAGTTGAACGGCGCGCTGCTCAAGATCCAGCCGACCAAAATGGAGATGGTCGCCACCGACGGCCACCGCATGGCGCTGATCAATTTCCCGAAGGGGGGGAACGGCAAGACGAAGAAGGGCTCCGATTTCACGGTGCTGATTCCGCGCAAGGCGCTCGAGGAGATCCTCCGGCTCGAAGGCGAGGAGGACGGCTCGGTGCGTTTCGGCGTCAGCGACAACCAGCTCTTCTTCGAAGCGGGCGAGCGCCGGCTGATGGCGCGGATGATCGACGTCAATTTCCCGAATTACATGGAAGTGATCTCGCGCGACAACGACCGCCGTGTCGAGGTCGACCGCGAGCGCCTGCTCTCCACGATCCGCCGCATCTCGCTCGTCGCCAACGAGCGGACGCGCGCCGTGCGCTTCGATTTCGCGCCGGGGAAGCTGACGGTCTCGTCGACGAATCCCGAGTTGGGCGACGCGCGCGAGACGGTTCCCATCGACTACGCCGGCAACCCGTTCTTCGTCGGTCTGAACGCCGCCTACGTGACGGACTTTCTCTCCGCCGTCGACACGCCCAAGGTGACGCTCGACCTCAAGGACGAAAACAGCCAGTGCATCGGCAAGCCCGCGCCGGAGGCCGAAGACCTCCCGTACGACTACCTGTACGTCGTGATGCCGATG
>DASYSN010000426.1:0-2384 GCA_036003305.1 Thermoanaerobaculia bacterium | reverse complement strand
TCACGAGGAACAACGTGAATTTCACGAGGAACAACGTGGATTTCATGATGAACAACGTGAATTTCACGATGGTGCTCGTGGATTTCACGTTCCTCCATACAATCGTGACGTGAACCTCCTCCATCTGTTCGACTTATCCCTAATCGGGCGCGCGAACGACGTGGCGCTCGAGTGGGCGGGGGAGGAGTACACGTTTGGGGACGTCGAGCGGCGGAGCAACCGCGTGGCGCATGCGCTGCTGGCGCGCGGGTTCGAGAAGGGCGACCGGCTGTGCGCCTATCTGGCCAACCGGATCGAGCTGATCGACATCTACCTCGCCTGCGTGAAGCTCGGCGTGATCTTCGTTCCGGTCAACATTCTTTATCGGGAGCGCGAGATCGCGCACATCGTCGGCGACGCCGAGCCGCGGCTGTTCGTCGATGAGAACAACGTCGCCGAACTGATCAGCGACGCCGGCCACAGGCCACTGGCCACCAGCCACTTACACGGCGACGATCCCGCCGCGATCATCTACACCTCCGGCACCACCGGCACGTCGAAAGGCGCCGTCCTCACGCACAACAACTTCGCCTCCAACGTGGTGAATCTCACCGCGATCTGGCGGATCACGCGCGACGACCGTTTCCTCCTCGCGCTCCCGCTCTTCCACATCCACGCCCTCGGCAACGGCCTGCATACCTGGCTCCTCAGCGGATGCCGGATGCGGCTTCTCGAGCGCTTCGACCATCGGACAGCGATCGACGAATTCGAGTCGTTCCAGCCGACGCTCTTCTTCGGCGTGCCGACGATCTACGTAAGACTGCTGGACACACCGCAGGAGACTGCGCAATCGATCGGACGAACGATGCGCCTCTTCGTCTCCGGCTCCGCGCCGCTTCCTGCGCACGTGCTGGAGCGTTTCCGCGAGCTCTTCGGCCACACGATCCTCGAACGCTACGGCATGACCGAGACGTTCATGAACACGAGCAACCCGTACGTCGGGGAGCGCCGCGCCGGGACTGTCGGCTTCCCTCTGCCCGGCGTCTCGATCCGGATCGAGGACGGCGAGCTGCTCGTGCGCGGACCGAACGTCTTCGCCGGCTACTGGCGCCGCGAAGACGCCACCGCGAAGTCGTTCACGGCCGATCGCTTCTTCCGCACCGGCGATCTCGCCGCAATGTCCGACGACGGCTACATCACGCTCCTCGGCCGCCGGTCAGACCTCATCATCAGCGGCGGCTTCAACATCTATCCGCGCGAAATCGAAGAGCTGCTCCTCGAACAGGAGGGCGTCCGCGAAGCCGCCGTTGCAGGAATCGCCGACGAGGTTCGTGGCGAGGTGCCGGTCGCATTCATCGTCGGCGACTTCGATAGCGCGCGCCTCGAAGCGATCTGCCGCGAGCAGCTAGCGTCATTCAAGGTTCCGCGCGAATTCGTGAAGGTCGACTCCATCCCACGCACCGCTCTCGGAAAAGTGCAAAAGCACCTCCTGAAATAGTCCTCGGTCCTCGGTCCTCGGTCCTCGGACCTGTTTTCTGAGGACCGAGGACCGAGGACCGAGGACTTCAGTGCCGGCGGATCATCGCAAACACCGTTGGCGTCACGACGAGCGACAGCATCAGGGCGAAGAGCAGGCCGCCGATGACGCAGATTGCGAGGGGCTGGAGCAGCTCGGAGCCCGAGCCGAGGGCGAGGGCGAGCGGGAGCATGCCGAGCATCGCGGCGAGCGACGTCATGAGGACGGGGCGGAAGCGGCGGCGGCCCGACTCGCGGAGCGCGGTCGTGAGGTCCTGGCCCGCGCGGAGGTGATCCTCGACCGTGTCGAGCATGAGGATGCCGTTCTTCGACACGATGCCGACGATCATGATCATTCCCATCATCGACACCACGTTCAGCGTCGTATTCGTGATCAACAGCGCGCCGAGGCTGCCGGAGAGCGCGAGGACGGCCCCGCAGACGATCGCCGTCGGATGACTGAACGAACGGAACTCGATCACCAGCACCAGAAAGACGAGCGCCACCGCGAGCGCGAGCGCGATCAGCAGTTCGCGGAACGAGGACTGCTGCTCCTGGTAGAGGCCACCGTATTCGACCGTCATTCCGGCGGGAAAATGGACCTGACGGGCGAGCTGCGACTGGATCGCGCGAATCGCCGAGCCGAGGTCGCGGCCTTCGAGGCGGGCGGTCACGGCGACCGTCTGGCGCAGACCGTCGCGATCGATCTCGGTCTGGCCGGCCTCGTATGTGACATTTGCAATCTGTCCGATGCGGACCATGCCGTTCGTGACCGGCGAGTGAAGCGGCAGCGCGCGGAGATCGTCGAGCTGCCGCGGCGGTCCGGCGAGCCAGACGCGGACGCCGACCGAACGCCCATGCTCGATCACGTTCGAAACCACATCGCCGTT
>DASYSN010000425.1:0-9955 GCA_036003305.1 Thermoanaerobaculia bacterium | reverse complement strand
ATGCAGCCACCCGCCGCCGCGCCGCAGCACGATCGCCGCGAGCCCGGCGGCGATCATCAGGAGAAATCCGAAGACGACGTTGAAGTGCGGCGCGTAGTTCGCCTCGGTCGCGAGGTAGAACGCAAACAACAGCGGGAGCAGCGTCGCGGCGGCCGCGGCACCACGCAGCCACGCGGAGCTCCGCGGCGACTCCGGAAACCACAGTGGCGCCGATCCCGCTGCGGCGAGCAGCGCAAAAGCGACTGCGGCGAGTTTCAGATCGCTCTCCGTCATGTGCTGGATGACCCACACCCACTCGTAGACGACGGTGACCGGAACCGCGATCACGGTCAGGACCGGCCAATCCTCGGAATGCGCGACCCACGCAACGCCGGCGTTGAGCAGCAGCAGGTACGAGAACAATGGCAACGGCGCGTCGCCTATGCCGAGGAGCGCCGGGACCGCAAACGCGCCGATGAGCGCCAGAAGCGCCAGCGAGAGGGAGTACCGCCGGATCGCGAGGAACGCCACGACGGCGGTGACCGCGGCCATGGCGACGAACGCCACGGCCAGCGGAATGCTGCCGGAATGGAACAGCACATACGCCGCGGCAAAGAGCACACCGCCGCCTGCCCCGCCGATCGCATTCGCGGTGACGCGCTGGCGCTCGGGCAGGAATCCGCAAAGGAGGAGGAGCGCGATTCCCGCAACGATCGCCGCCGCCGGCAGCGAGACGAAGACGCCGGCGAGGATGAGCGCAATCGCGCCGAGGGACGCGAAATAGCGAATCCCGTAGGCGACCCACTGCGATTCGCTGGGCGTCGTCATAGCGTCTTGAGGTACTCGATCAGCGCGTCCTTGTCGGCATCCGAAAGCGTGACTCCGTACTCATGCCCGCCGTTGCCGCACGAGCGCAACCGGACGTCGTACGGCGTCGCGACCTGAAGGACGTCATCCCAATCGACGCCGAGGCGCTTCGCCTGCTCGGGAGTGGAGACAAACCCGGCGTCGGCCGGGTCGTAGACGTCGAAGCCGCGCCAGAAGTGCGGCGTGCGCTGCGCGGCCGGCTTCAGCATCTCGCGTAGCGACCCGACCGATCCGTTGTGGAGGTACGGCGCACGGAGCCAGATGCCGTCGAGGAACGCGGCGACATAGCCGTACGGATTCTCCTCGACGAGACCATGCCGGTAGATCCCGAAATGCGACACGGCGGAGTTGGCCTTGATCGCCGCTTCGCGATTCCACGAGAGGATGCGCTGCACGTCGGTGTTCAGCGGCGGCTGGTTCGGCATGAATACCCCTGCGCGCGGAACCACCGTGCCGGTGACCTTCGCGTTTTCGTGGCACTGGGCGCAGTTCGCGACAAACACCATTCGTCCGCGGGCGGCTTTCACGTCGTCGATCGCGCCCGGCGTATTGGCGGGGTAGAAGTCGCGGTATTTCGGAGGTGGATAGCCGCCGAGGTACTGGTGCAGCCAGCCGACTTCGTTGAGGAACGCGGCATTGCTCGGGGGCGCGGTGCGGATGAGCCCCAGCGCCGAGTCGATGATCACCGAGTTGGCGTCGTAGCTGTCGCCGGCGAAGTTGAGCCGGTGCAGCGGGATGTTGTCGTCGTACTTGCGCAGGTTCCAGATCGACGGCATGTCGGTCGGACCGAGCGTGTCGTCCATCTTCGATCCGGTGAGGAAGTACTTCGTCAAATTCATCGCGTCGTCGCGGCCGCGGCCCCACTCCGGCCAGTAGTCGCCGTGCTGGAAGACCCAGTCAAAGCGCCCTTCGAGCGCGAGGATCTGCCTGCGCGTGGCCGGGATCAGGATGAAGCGGTAGATCAACTGATCGACCCAGGAGAGGTCGGCCGACTGATTGATCTCCTCCATCAGCCTACCGGAGTTGAAGCGCGGGTCTTTCGCACACAACTCGACGAAGCGGAAGTACGCCTGCAGGTTGAACGTGTGATTCGGTCCGGTCGGGACGAAGCGCGGATTCTGGTCCGGCCGCGTGCGGATGCGGGCGGTGTGGCACGCCGCGCAGTTGTTCGCGACGCGCACGAATCCGATCGTCTTCTTCGTGAAGCCGATCGGCAGCTCCTCCCCCTGCTCCCAGTTCGCGCCGAGCGCGGCGTAGCCACCGGAGCCCGGCGGCTTGCCTTCACGGCCCGGCAGGAGATCGGGGAAGACACGCGGCAGGACGTACGCGATCCAGTACGGCATCCCGGCGCCGTTCTCGGCGCCGACCGAGCCGTACATGAAGCGCATGTCGCCGGCGCTGTGGCCGTTCTTCGCTTGCCACTCCGGCTCCGGCACGACGCGGAAGAACTTGAACCAGGTGAACCAGACGCCGAAGCCGATCAGCACGATGACGACGAGGAGAATCGTCATCAGCATTTTCTTGCGCGAGCTCGATCCGTTCTCAGTCATCGGCTCCTCGTCAGAAAGTCTTCAGGTACTCGACGATGGCGTCTTTGGCGTCGGGTGGAAGCGTCGTTCCCCACAGATGGCCCGAGTTGTCGTTGCCCGGGATCGGCTGCCCCGTCTTCGGATCGTGCGTTTGAAAGAGCGCGTCGTCACTGGTCGCGACGTTCGAGATGAACCCGACCTTGACCTGATCGATGACGTCGTAGCCGCGGTAGAACTGCTTCGGGCGGTTCTCCGGCGGCTCGAGCAGGTCGCGGAGCGTCGGCACCGAGCCGTTGTGGAGGTACGGCGCGCGGAGCCAGATGCCGTCGAGCGGCATGTTGGCGTAGCCGAAGGTCTTGCGGAAGTGAATGAAACGCTCGGAATGCCCGCGAGCGCCGCCGCCGGAAAACGAGGTCGGCACCGCCGCTCCGTCGTTGTAGAGAACGTTCGCGTAGAGGAGTCCCTGATTCGACGCGAGATCGTACGTGTACGAGTCGAGGCGATACGGATCGGTGCCGACGGACTCGAGCCGCGTCACCTTTCCGACGCACGGGCCGTACGGCACGTCCATCGCCTGCATCTCGCACGCGCGGATCGCCGCCTGGCGCTGCGCCTCGCTCATGCAGTCGCTGGTGAAATCGGTGCCGCTACGGCCGTGGCAGTTCGAGCAGTACTCGTCGTACAGCGGCTTGCCCTTCGCCGCTTTGGCCGGATCGAACCAGCCGACGCGGTCGCGCGGCCATGAGAGCGGCGGCCGCAGCGTGTTGAGCCAGCGTTCCACGCGATCGATCTCGCCGAGGTCGATGGTCGCGGGCGTCGTACCGGTGCCGAACGCCGCGCTCTTGTTCCGCTCCTCGACCCGGCAGTTGTTGCCGTCCCAGTGGAGCTGCATCCCCTGCCGCTGCTCCTGATTCCAGATCGACGGGAAGTCGGCCACGCCGACCTTCTCCTTCTCCTGCATCGCATGGAACGGGAAGTTGAAGAGCGCCTTTGCGGAGTTGAACGTGTCGACGCGCCCGGGCCCCCACGTCTCCGGATGCATCGGCAGGAAGCGGTCGCGCAGCATCAGCAGCCGGCTTTGCATGATCGAGATGGCGAGCGGATAGACGACGTACTTGTCGATCGGCCCGAGGCCGCCGGCCTGGCGCTCGATCTCCGGAATGATCACATTGGCGCTGAAGCGCTCATCGGCGGCGATGCTGACCAGGAACATCTCGAATGCGCCCAGGTTGAAGCGTGCCGCCGGCATGCCGAGAACGAGCTGCGGTTTTTCCGTCGGCGAGAAGCGCACCGTGCTGTGATGGCAGACCGCGCAATTGACGAACACGCGATCGATCCCGAGGTCGCGGCGATGCATCACGCCGACGGGGAGATCCATCTTTCTCCCGTTGGCGTCGGTCTCGTAGACCATTCCGAACGACTCGTATCCCGGGAGGCCGTTCTTCGGAAGGTAGTCCTTGAAGACGACCGGCATCGCCTTCCAGACCCAGTACGGGAAGCCCGACGCCCGCTCGCCGCCGGTCGAGCCGTACTTGAACTGCTCGTCCATGCTGCGGTACGTCACGGCGTAGTCGGGAACGAACCGCACGACCGCGTAGACGGCGAACGCCAGCGGCACGGCAACGATCACCGCCAGGAGAATCCAGAACCTCGTACGCCAGCGATCCATCACTCTATGACGCGCTCTATGACACGCTACGACGTGAATTGCAGGGCGAAATGGATGGTCGGCTTGTTGTCCCAGTAGACGCGGCCGAGGTAGGTGTTGCCAGCGATGAGGCGGATCTCGTCGCGCACGCGCTCGGCGACCGTCGACGTCTTCGAGTAATCGAGGACGATGCACTGTTTGCCGTCGAGAAGACTCGGCCCGAAGTACACCTCCGCGACGATGGCGTCGATCCCCAGGAGCGTGATGCGATTCCGGAGCGTCGCGAACTGGTCGCTCTCGCGATTGAACGTCTTCCCCTGCCACGCAAAGAGGCTCACGATCTTCGCGATTTCCGGCGAGAACTTGGTGCCGTTCGCGATGATCGCCGTCCCTTCAGCCGGTCCGTTCGGGATCGGTCCCGGGTCGGCGGCCGTGAACATCGCATCGAGCTCGGCGTCCGTCTTTGCCAGAAGCTGGCTCACGTCGTAGGGCATACGAAGGCTTCTCCTTAATGGAGGAGTGCCACGGAGCCCGACTTCCCTACCCTGTGAACGCTAGATTCGGCTTGCCCGCGAATCGGCCACGATCGCGGTCGCCGCCAGATACCCGGTCGCATTCAGCACGGTCGCGAAGACATCCGGCAGCGCGTCGACCGCAATGAGAATCCCGATCCCCTCGGCCGGCAGGCCGACGGCGAGGAAGAGCGGCGTAAGCATGATGAAGGCGCCGCGCGGGATGCCGGGGACGGCGAAGGAGAGGAAGACGGCGGCGAACGCGATGGTCGCCAAGGCCGTCGCGTGAAGCGGAACGCCATAGAACCAACCGATGAAAAGCGCGCCGACGCTCCACGAGACAGGCGCGGCGACTTTGAACGTCGAGACGGCGAGCGGGAGGACGAATCCGGTGACGCGATCCGGCAGCGCGAGCGTCGTTTCCGCGCTCTCGACCAGCGACGGCAGCGCGGCGATCGACGAGCTGGAGCTGAAGGCGATGAGCTGCGGCGGCAGCGCCGCGCGCGCGAACGTCCGGATCGGGATGCCGCCCGCAATCGCAACCGCGGGATAGAGCAGCAGCGTCCCGACGATGCACGCGATCGAGTAGCCGACGACGTACACGCCGATGGCGCCCGCGAGCGCGGTTCCCGCGTGGACGGCCAGAGGCAGAACGAGCGCAAATACGCCGATTGGCGCCGCGAGGATGATCCAGTGAACGAGCTTCAACATCGCGTCGCTCAGCGCGCGAAAGAAGGCCAGCAGCGTCTCACGCGACGCCTCGGCGCTGCTCGCGATGGCGAGCGCGAGAAGCAGCGTGAAGAGGACGAGCGGCATCATCGCGCCGCTCGCCGCCGCGGCGACCGGATTCGGCGGCAGCAGCGAGGTGACCCACGCCGCGAACGTCTGCGTCTGGCCGCCGGACGACAATTCGCGTGCCGCTTCGATGGCGCCTGCCGGGAGAACGCTCGCACCGGTGCGCGGCGGGAACGCGCTGCTCGCCAGGTAAGCGAGCGGGATCATCACGATCGCCATTCCCGAGAGGAGCATCACGAAGACGAGCAGCGAACGGCCGCCGATCCGCCCGATCGACTTGATGTCCTTCGCCGAGGCGACGCCAACGATCAGGAGCGCCACGACGAGCGGGATCACGGTCATGCGGATGGCGTTGACCCAGAGCGCGCCAACGGGAGCGATCGAGTCGGCAATCCCGGCCAGCGATGCGCTGCCGGAGCCGGCGATCGCGAGACCAAGAACGATGGCGAGTGCGACGGCGACGAGAACGCGCGTACTTTCTTTCATCACATCATCAGGTCGCCGCCATTGATGTCGAACGACGCGCCGGTGATGTAGCCGGCGGCCTCCGAGGCGGCGAAGCAGATCAGATCTGCGACTTCGAGCGAGGTGCCGAGGCGCGGAACGGGATAGCCGGCGGCGAGGCGCTCGAGCAGCTCGCCCGACGCGTTTTCATGCGTCAGTTCCGTGTCGATCATCCCGGGACAGACGGCGTTGACGGTGATCCCGAATTTTCCGAGCTCCTTCGCGGCGGCGCGGGTGAGGCCGAGGAGACCGGCTTTCGACGCGGTGTAATGCGCGCCGCCGAGCGTGCTGACCTGACGTCCGGCGGACGAGGAGATATTGATGATGCGTCCGTAGCCCTGCGCCTTCATCGCCGGCAGCACCGCCTTGGTCAGCAGGAACGGCGCAGTGAGGTTGACCTCGAGTGCGGTGCGGAACTCGTCGGCGCTCAGGTCGGGAAAACGCGTCGAGCGCGCGTAGGCGGCGTTGTTGACGAGGATGTCGACGCGTCCGAAGCGCTCCAGCGTCCGGCGCACGATCTCTTCCGGCACACCCGGAGCCGCGACGTCGCCCGGCACCGCGAGCGCGCGCTCTCCGATCGCGCGCGCCACCTCGCCCGCCCGCCCCGCGTCGCGCACGTTCACCGCGACCGAGGCGCCGCGCTCATGCAGCCGCTCGGCCGCGGCGCGTCCGAGCCCGCGCCACGCGCCCGTCACGATGGCCACGCGGCCGGCGAAATCGTTTGTCATCGTGCTGCCAGAAACCGCGCGTGACACGCCTCGGCGGCCTTGTGATACGTCGCAAATTCCGGCGTACCGCGGACGGGCGCGAGTAGCGGGTCGGCGTCGGCCTGCGGGAATCCGCAGAAGTTCTGGCGGACGGACGCGTTGAGCATCCGCATCGCCTCGTCCTTCGCACCACAGAACGACATGATCTCCGCGCCGAAGTAATACGGCTCGCCGTCGTGGCGGCCCTGGTGATCGAATCCGGCGGCCACGGTGTCCCGGAGCCTGGCGATCTCCGCTGCCGGCGCGCCGGCCTTGCAGCGCACCATGAATTGCTCCGAGACGTCCTTCGTATCGGCCGGGGGAACCTTTCCCTGATGTAACTCGATCGTCGCCTGGCTACGCGCGGCCCATTCACTTCCGGCGTCGACATTCGTGAACTCGATCGCTCGCGGAAAATTGTTCAGCATCATGAACGTCGTGGCGCAAGAGCGGATGTTCCGGTTGCGGCTGTCCAACGACCACGCAGCGTCGCACTCGCGGCCCGACTCCTGGAGCTCTCCGCCATAGCGGAGCACATACGCGAGCGCGAGGTGGGACTCGGAATCGTCGGGGCGGCGCTTCACGAGATCCTTCGCGTCGCGATAGGCCTGCACGATGTCGCCACGCTCGGTGCGCATCACGACGAGCCGCGTCGCCGCCTCGACGAGATCGGGATCGAGTTGCAGCGCGCGGCGCGCGGCTTCGTCGGCGCGCGCGACGACCGCCTCGCCACCGTTCGAGTACGTGTAGTTGTAGTAGGCGCGGCGCGCGAGCTGCGCCCACGCCGGCGCATACGTCGGATCGAGCTGCACCGCGCGCTCGAGCAGGTCCCACGCTTCCTTGTTCGGCGCCGCATCGGTCGTCGCCGCCGCCGCGCGGAGGTACAGCGCATACGCCTCCGCGTTCCGCGGACGGCTGTGCTCCTCCGCCGCCGCCGAGCTGCCGGCGTTGAGCCGCGGGAGCAGGCCGTTGTCGATGCGGCGCGTGAGCTCCTCCCGCATGTTGATGAGGTCTGCCGAGGGAACGTCGAACGCGTCGCGCCAGAGCAGCTTGTCGGCCGCAGCGTCGATCGCTTCGAGCGTCACCGAGAGGTGCCCCGCCTCGTCGATGACGTGACCGCTCACGATCGTGTCGGCGTTCAGCTTCTTCGCGGCATCCTGCGGATCGACGTCGCCGGTCAGGCGGCGCGAGACGGAAAACGGCCGGACTGCCAGATCGTGGCTGTAGCTGAGGATCGTCGTGATTTCGTCGGGGATCGCGAGCTTCAAGTAGTCGCGCGAGTGATCGCCGCCGAGGTTCGCGAATGGGATGACGGCGATCGTCTTCGCGCGGTCAATGCCGGCGACGGGAGCCTTCTTTCGCAGCAGCAGAACTGCGGTCGTCGCAACGATCGCGAGAACCACGACTGCCGCCACCAACGGCCACACGAATTTGCGTTTCGTCGGCGCGGCGGCACGCGCCATCTCGCCCGACCGGCTCTGCTCATCGATCTCCTCGAGCGAGAACGCCAAGTCGCGCGCGCTCTGCAGCCGCTCGTCCGCCTCCTTCGCGAGGCAGCGGCGGATGACGGAGTCGAGCGCCACGGGCGCCATCGGCTGGATCGACGAGATCGGCACCGGATCGCGTTCCATGATCGCGGCGATGAGGCTCGCGCGGCTCTTTCCGTCGAACGCGCGGCGGCCGCTGGCCATCTCGTACACGATGGCGCCGAGGGCGAAGATGTCGGTGCGCGCGTCGGCCTCATGGCCTTCGAGTTGCTCCGGCGCCATGTACTGCATGGTGCCGAGCAGCGAGCCCTCTTCGGTCAGCGGCTTCTGTTGCGTCGCTTCCGTTGCTCCGCTCACCTCGGGTGCTTCGTACTTGGCGAGGCCGAAGTCGAGCACCTTCGCGCCCGACTTCGTGAGCATGATGTTGCCCGGCTTGAGATCGCGATGCACGATGCCGAGGCGGTGCGCCTTGTCGAGCGCGTCGGCGATCTCACGGCCGTACCGGAGCACCTGGCGCAGCGGAAGAGGGCCGCGCACGAGCGCGTCGGCGAGCGTCTCCCCCTCGAGATACTCCATGACGATGTAGTCGACGCCGTCCTGGTGGCCGACGTCGAAGAGCGTGCAGACGTGCGGATGATTGAGCTTCGAGATCGCCCGCGCCTCGCGATCGAAGCGCTCGCGCAGGTTCGCGTTCGACGTGAGGTGCGCCGCGAGCACTTTGATCGCGACGTCGCGGTCGAGACGGGTGTCGCGCGCGGCGTACACCTCGCCCATTCCACCCGCACCGACCGCGCCGACGATCTCGTACGGACCGAGTCTCGTTCCGTTTTGGAGCAACGCGGCGATTATGACATCGGGTTCCGTGTGGTGACCGCTACACTTTCGCCATGCACTTCCTGCTGGCCGCGATCCTCGCCGCAGTCGTTCTCCCGCCCGTCCACGAAGCGGACTTCGTCATTCCGCAGTACCGGTTCGCGGACGGCGAGACGCTGCAGAACGTCCGCATCCACTACGCGACTCTCGGCACGCTGCGCCGCGACGCCAACGGACACGCGACGAACGCGGTCCTCGTGCTCCACGGCACCGGCGGGTCGCACCAGCAGTTCCTGAACGATCACTACGCGGGGGTGCTCTTCACGCCCGGCGGCCTGCTCGACGCGCAGAAGTACTTCATCATCATTCCCGACAACGTCGGCCACGGCGCGTCGAGCAAGCCGAGCGATGGGTTGCGCCGGAAGTTCCCGCACTACGGCTACCGCGACATGGTCGACCTCCAGCACCGTCTCGTCACGGAGGACTTCGGCGTCGATCATCTCTACCTCGTCACTGGGACGTCGATGGGCGGGATGCAGACGTGGCTCTGGGGCGAGCGGTACCCGTCGGCGATGGACGCGCTCGTGCCGCTCGCGAGCCTTCCGGTGCAGATCGCGGGACGAAATCGCGTCTGGCGCAAGATGGCGACCGACGCGCTGCGCGACGATCCGGAGCATGGACTCCGGACCGCGATCGATCTCCTCATGATCGCGACGAGCAGCCCGCTCCAGTGGCAGAAGACGTCCCCGACCGCCGAGTCAGCGGATCGCTGGCTCGACGATCAGATGAAGACGCGCCTTGCGTCGAATAACGCGGACGACCTGCTCTACGCGCTCGAGTCGTCGAGCGACTACGACCCGGAGCCGGCGCTCGAGTCGATTACTGCTCCGCTGCTGGCGATCAACTCCGCCGACGACTTCGTCAACCCACCCGAGCTCGGGATCCTCGAAACGCGGATCAAACGCGTCCCGCACGGCAGCGCGATCGTGATCCCGACCAGCGACGCCACGCGCGGCCACGGCACGCACACGTGGGCTGCGGTCTGGGAACCGCAACTCCGCGCGTTCCTCGCGAA
>DASYSN010000424.1:0-4794 GCA_036003305.1 Thermoanaerobaculia bacterium | reverse complement strand
GGCTATTCGCCGTACGGCTGCATCTCGTCGTTCGCCGGCAATCCGCTGCTCATCTCGCCGCAGCGGCTCGTCGAGCAGGATCTCCTGCCGGCCAACGCGATCGAGAAAGTGCCGGAGTTCCCCGACGATCACGTCGACTTCGACCCGGTCACGAAGTTCAAGAACGAGATCCTCCGCGCCTCGTTCGAGCACTTCGAGGCGAATGCGGAGAACGACCGGCGCACCGCGCTCAAACGCTTCGAGCGCGACAACAAGTGGCTGCCCGAATGGGCGCTCTACGCCGCGCTGAAGGATGAGTACGCGGGGAAGCAGTGGTCGGCATGGCCGCGTGAGATCGCGCGCCGCGAGAAGGAAGCGATCGCCGCCGCGACCGACAGGCTCGCGAGCGAGATCCGGTTTCACAAGTACGTCCAGTGGCTCTTCTTCACACAGTGGGCTGCCGTGCGTGAAGCGGCGTACGCCCGCAAGATCCGCATCATGGGCGATGTCCCGATCTACGTCGCCGGCGACAGCGCCGACGTCTGGGCGAATCGCAATCTCTTCCAGCTCGACGAAAACGGCGAGCCGCGCTTCGTCGCCGGCGTTCCGCCCGACTATTTCAGCGAGACCGGCCAGCGGTGGGGGAACCCGCTCTACGACTGGGACAAGATGCGGTCGCAAAACTTCCGGTGGTGGGTGGCGCGCATCCGCGCGAATCTGCGGTTCGCCGACATCCTGCGGCTCGATCACTTCCGCGGCTTCGCGGCGTACTGGGAGATTCCCGCGTCCGAGCGCACCGCGATGAACGGCCGCTGGGTCCCCGGCCCCGGCCGCGCGCTGTTCGACGCGATCCGCGCCGCGGTCGGCGACGTGCCGCTCGTTGCCGAGGACCTCGGGTTCATCACGGCCGAGGTGCATGAGCTGCGGCGCGCGATCGACATCCCGGGCATGAAGATCCTGCAGTTCGGATTCAGCCACGTCGACAGCCCGCACCTGCCGCATCGGTACGAGCCGGAGACCGTCGTCTACACCGGCACGCACGACAACGATACCGCGCGCGGCTGGTACGAGAGCGCGCCCGAGGAGGAACGCGATCTCGCGCGCGAATACCTCGGGTGCGACACCGACGAGTTCTCCGATTCGCTCATGCGCGCCGCTTACGCGAGCGTCGCCGAGACCGCCATCGTCCCGGTGCAGGACATCCTCAACCTAGGCAGCGACGCGCGCATGAACCGCCCCGGCGCGAAGTCCGACAACTGGAGCTGGCGCATGGAGCCCGGCTCCCTGGCCGATCGCGACGCCACCCGAATGCGCCGCCTCGCCGAGATCACAGGTCGCGTGTAAAGATCGCGACCGGGAAGCTGGCGAACGGATCGCCCCCTTCGAAGATCTCGTTCGTGAGGACGTTCCGCCACCGGCCAGACAGATCGAGTGATGATCGGCCAGAAACGGTGGACCGAGGCACGGCCACCGCGACGTCGTCGCCTCGCATGAAGGCACAGACACGTTCGCCATGGATCGGCCGATAGCTCTCGCGCGCGAACCGCTTCCGAAGCTGCAGCGCCTTCCACGTCACGAACAACTTGATCCGCCCGTCCGGCCAGCGGCGCAGGAGCTCGGACGGGTTGGCGTCCCGCACTTCGCGCAGCAATGACATGCGCTTCTCGTAATCAACAGGACGGCGATTGTCGGGATCGACGAGGCTGAAGTCCCAAAGCTCCGTCCCCTGATAGAAATCGGGAACGCCGGGCGACGCGATCTTCAGCACCACCTGCGAGAGCGCGTTGAGGAAGCCGTGATACGCGACGCGTTTCTGCAGCCGCGTGAAGCTGCGGCGGAAGTCTTCGTTCGTGAGCAGCGCGTCACCGAATTCCTGCAGCGCGTGCTCGTAGTCGCTGTTCGGCACGATCCAACTTGTGTGCGTCTTCGCCTCGCGCGACGCCTTCTCCAGGAAGAGCCGGAAGCGATCGCCCTCGATCGGCCAGACGCTGAGGAGGTTCTGATACACCAGCAGCTCCACATTCGGATCGGGAACGTCGTTCTGGCGCAGCGGTGCGTTCATCTTCGACCAGCGGCTCACCGCGGCCGCCCACTGCTCCGGAATCTCGGAGAGCACCGAGATGCGCGCCCGCGCGTCCTGGCTCCGCTTCGTGTCATGCGTCGACGTCGCGTTGAGCGTGTCCGGCCCGTCGCGCGCGATCCGCTCGTTGCGCTGGTGGAACTCCTCGAGCCCGTCGCGCTGCGGCTCGCGTCCCGGATCGCCTCCGACTTCGTTCAGCGTCAGGAGCCGGTTGTAGTTGTAGAACGCCGTGTCCTCGACGCCCTTCGCCATCACGCGCCCGGTGAACTGTTGCCAGCGCATCACGAAGGCGAGCCAGTGATCGCGCTGCCCGCCGGCGTACGAAGGAGGATCGACGAGCAGCACCCGCTCGAGGAACGTGAACAGCCGCGGATCGAGCGACGCGCCGGAACGCTCTCGCGCACATCCCAGAGCGCGCTGGATGATTTCGCGGTCCGCCGCGCTCACCTCCTCGTCGCGGATGTACGTCCGGTACACCTCGAGGCACGCGGTCACCTCGGTCAGCGCCAGCGCGAGCTCCGCCGGCGCGAAGTCGCGCGCGTTGCGGTCCGCCATCGCGAGTCCGGAGAGATCCTTGCCGAGGCGGCGCATCTCACCCGAGAAGAGCTCGTGGATCACCTGCTTCTTTCGCTCGTACGCGATGTCCGCGAACGATTTCGTGACGCCGGTGAATGAGCGATAGAACTCGTCGAGCTTCGCCAGTCCCGCGCCGTCGACGAAGAGATTGTTCAGCGTCGAGAGGAAGTCGTATCCGGTCGTGCCGCTCACCGGGAATTCGCGCGGCAACTGCTCCTCGTCGGTGAGGATCTTCTCGACGACGATGTAGAACGGCTCGTCACCGCCGATCCTCGACTGCAGCTTCTTCATGTGCCCGATCGGGTCGTACAGGCCGTCGATGTGATCGATGCGGAGACCGGTGACCTTCCCTTCCGCGATCAATTCGAGCGTCCTGCGGTTGCGCGCCTCGAACACCTCCGGGTTCTCCACGCGCACGCCGACGAGGTCCGTCACGTCGAAGAACCGCCGGTAGTTGATCTTCTCGCTCGCGATACGCCAGTACGCGAGCCGGTACCACTGCGCGTCGAGCAGCGCGTCGAGCCGGTCGACGTCGCCGTTGATCTTCACGACCTCGGCGTTCAGCGCCGTGCGGAAGCCGGCGTCCTCCTCGTAAATGCGCGAGATCGTCTCTTTCAAGAACTTGCTGTTCGTCGCCGCCTCTTCGCTCTGCGCGATCTCGTGCAACTCCAGGCTCGCCGACGAGCCGGCGATCTCGCGCAGGATCAGCCGGTACGACTCCGGCGCGAGCGGCAGCCGATGCTCGTAGTACGTGAAGAAGAAGCCGTCGCGATCGAAGCCGAGCTTGATCTCCTGCGCCTCCAGCACCTCGCCGTAAGGACGGCCGAGGATCGGAAGGAGCACCTTCGGATTCGCGTCGATGTCGAAGTAGTGCACGAAGCGCGAGCGCGGCCCGTTCTCGAGCACGCTCATCCACCATGCGTTCTCTGACGAGGCCGCCATGTGGTTGGGAACGACGTCGAGGAGCAGGCCGAGCTCGTTGCGCTGAAGCTCGTCGTGCAGCGCGTTGAAATCGTCCTCACTGCCGAGCTCGGGATTCAGCGCCGTGGCGTCGACGACGTCGTAGCCGTGCGGGCTCCCTTTCCTCGCCTTCAGGATGGGTGACGCGTAGATATCGGAAATCCCAAGCTCCGCAAGATACGAAGCGATGCGTCGCGCGGAATCGAACGTAAAGCCGGAGTTGAACTGCAGCCTGTACGTGGCAAGCGGGACACGGTACATCCGCACTCTGCCGTTGCACGAGCGCTGCCCGGGATGCAAATTGAAAGGCACCAGGCTTGCGAGAGAGAGCAGGGGCAGTACACCAGGAGGCCCTATGTCCCGCGTCGAGCCGAAGAATTCGAGCGAACCGAAGCGCTACGGCGACCCGCGCCGCACCCGCGACGAGCGCGTCGCGAAGAAACCCTCCCAGGCCGAGGGCGACGAACAGACGGTCGACGAAGCGCTGCGGAACCAGGAAGAGCGCACGCCAGCTTCCGGCAGCCGGCAGGATTGACTCTCGTGTAGCGCAGGCTTCCAGCCTGCGCCCCGGAGCGCGGGCAGATAGGCCACGCTCACCGCTTCAGCGTCAGCGTTCCCGTCGGATCGTTGTTCTTGTCGTGGCCGATGAGGTCCGTGTAGACGAGCAGGAGCGACTTCGGCTTGTCTTCGGTGACGTGGCCGTGGAGGAGGCCGCGCTCGCCCTCGATGTTCTCGTAGATGAGATAGAGATCGCGGTTCCGGATGACGCCGAGCATCGAGCCGAAGGTGACCGGTTTCGGGCCGAACACTTCGCCGCTCATCTCCAGAACCGGATCGTGCTTGGTCTGGCGGATCGTCGCCGCTCCTTTGAACGTCTCGTTATGCGACGTGTGCAGCTCCAGCGACCACTTCCCATCGAGCGAGATCGGCGTCGTGACGCCGGCCGGACGCAACTTCGCGAACGCGCCGAAGAGAATGCCGAAGATCAGGACGAATCCTGCCAACGCGCCGCCATACTGAATCGTCCCGCCGACCGCCTTGCTCTTTCCGGTGGCGAATGATTCGAGGAACTTGAAGAGGACGTACGTCAAGCCGAGGCTGACGAGCGCGAGGCCGACGACGATCCAGAAGAATCCGATATCGGTCACGGCTGCCCTCCTCGGAGCGATGATACCGTTCGCCGAAGAGTCGGGATGAAC
>DASYSN010000423.1:0-1648 GCA_036003305.1 Thermoanaerobaculia bacterium | reverse complement strand
CGGGCTACATAGTTCGCCACCGCCCGCACCGCCTTCGGTTTTCCGACCTGCTCCGCGAGCCACGAATACGACCGTACTTCGCCCCTCGGGATCCGCGACATCGAAGCGAGCACTTTCGCCTCCAGGTCGTTCGCATCGTCGATATCGAGGCGCGGCTTGTCGACGCCTTCCCCCTCCAGCGCCGCCGTCACCTGCTTGCGTAGATTTTCCGGCAGCTCCGCCCGTTCGAGCGCCCGCCCGTACCGCTTCGCATACCGCACCCGGAACTCGTCCTCCGAGCAGCGCGAGATCATCCGCAGTCCGCGCCGCGAGAACGCGACCCAGACGTCGCCGACGCGGTCGAGCGAATCGTGCGGCGCGATGTCGCGGAACGAGCGCGGGGAGGGGAGCGCCAGCGCCTTGATGGCGTGCGCCAGGTTCTCGACGTCGTGCAGCGAGTCGTCGCAGCTCCGGCAGGTCTTCAGGTGTTGATCGACGCTCGACTGCTCCGGCGTTTCGAGCTCGCCGGTGCGGAGCGCATCGACTCGCGTCAGTGCAGTTCTACATCGCATGGGTGACTCCCTTCTTCTCGAGTGCGTCGCGCAAGAGTCTCAACGCGCGAAACACCTTCCCGCGAAGCGCGGCCTCGGTCGATCCGACCGTTTTCGCGATCTCCGCGTATGACATTTCCTCCATGAAACGCAACACGATCAGCTCGCGCGCGTCGACCGGCAGCAGCGCGATGGCGCGCTGCAGCATCTCGGCGTCCTGACGGCGGGCGAGGTCCGAATCCGCTCCGCCCACATACGGGCCGAGGCGGTCGTCGGAGAACTCGTCGAGCGGACGATCGAGCGCGCTCCGCTTCGAGCGCCGCTTGTTCAGCGACAGATTGCGCACCGTACGGAACAGCCACGGCCGCAGCGCGAGATCGGCGCAGCGCGCCTCGTCGTACTGCCGCGTGAGCGCCTTGTGCGCCCGCATCAGCGCGTCCTGCACGACCTCCTGCGCGTCGAACGGGTTCTGCAGGATCCCGTGCGCATAGTTGAAGAGCGCCGACTCATACTGGTCGATGAGCCGCTCGAACGCCCCGCTTTGACATCGATGGACCGACAGCGCCAGGTTCTCCGCCGCCGGAACGTCTACGGTGGCAGCCTCGCCGCCTGTCCATGAATTCTTCACGATCCTAACAACACCCCTTCCGGGCCGGGCGTTCGCGCTATCCTCGCCTCATGCGACGACTTCTGGCGCTCGTGGTCTTTCTTGTTGCCGTTTCGTCATTTTGCGCCGAGATCAACCCTCCCTACGCCCCCGACCGTCGCGCGGACGAGGGCGCCGGACCGTACGACCGGCTCATCCTCCGCGGAGCCACGCTCGTCGATGGAACCGGCGCGCCGCCGATCGGCCCGGTCGACATCGTCATCGAAAAGAACCACATCAAAGAGATCCGCAGCGTCGGCTACCCGAAAGTGCCGATCAGAGCGGACGGGCGGCCGAAAGACGCGACGAAAGAGATCGACCTCACCGGGATGTACGTCCTCCCCGGCCTCATCGACATGCACGGCCACGCCGGCGGACGCGAGCAAGGCACGACCGCGGAGTACGTCTTCAAACTCTGGATGGCGCATGGCATCACCACCGTCCGCGAGCCCGGCTGCGGCAACGGCGCCGA
>DASYSN010000422.1:0-8313 GCA_036003305.1 Thermoanaerobaculia bacterium | reverse complement strand
GTTGAAGGTCTGGTACCACGGCAGGTCGCGGTCGATGAGGCGTCCGCTGTCGTACTCGACCGACGGCAGGTCGTCGGTGTGCGGCGGGACGTTTCTCGTGATTTTCTCGACCTCGGCGGGACCGAGCATGAGCGCGGTCAGGAGGTCGTCGGGTTTGTTCATGCCGATCTCCGCGAGGTCCTGCGCGACCGGCGCCGTCCAGTTCCGCGCCACGCGATCGAGCGGCAGCGGGCCCTCTTCCATCCGTCCGATCACGATCGTGAAGGAGTTTGGCGTATTCGGCACCGACCAGATGGTGGTGTTCGGAAAGACGTCGTGGAACGCGCGGACGATCTGCAGGTAGTTCCTCGGCGTCAGCGAATACATCGGCAGCCACATCGACACGATGCCGGCGCCGGTGAGACGCCGGCGGCAGATCTCGAAGTAGTCGCGCGTGTACAACGACCCGTTTCCCGCATACCTCGGGTGGATCGAGTCGGACAAGATGACGTCGAATTTGTCGCGCGTGCCGAGGACGAAGTTCCGCCCGTCGTTGATTTCGATGTGGACGCGCGGATCGTGCAGGACGCCGTGATTCACCGCCGTCAGGCGCGAACCGGAGACCTGCAGCACCTCGGGTGAGATCTCCGCGATCGTGATGTTCGACACCGGGTGGCGCGACACCGCCCACGCCGTCCCGCCGCTGCCGAATCCAATGTGCAGGACGCGCTGCGGATTCGGGTGCAGGAGCAGCGGGATGTGTCCCTGCAACTTCTGCGTCCCCATCAGCTCTCCCGACGTGCCGGCGACGTTGACGCCGTTGAGCTCGAGCGAGAGGTAGTCGGGGCCGAGCTTGCGTAACGTCACCGTGGCCGTCACGTCTTCACGGAAGAGAAGGATCGGCGCGCGCTGATCGGTGAACAGGCCGGCCGAGAGGATGACCTGATTCGGCTTCGCAAACGCGAACGCGCCGGCAACGACGATCGCGGCGACGATGGCTTCCGTGTAGCGCAGGCTGGAAGCCTGCGCTACACGAAGGAAATACGCGCCGATCGCGAGGTTGATACACGCCATCAGAAAAAGACCGTTCTGCGATCCGACGAGGCGGATGAGGAAGAACCCCGCAAGCAGCGATCCGGTGATGCTGCCGATGGTGTTGACGAGATAGACGTTGCCGACCGACCGCGTCTCGCTTGCGGTAGCGCTGATCTCGTAGAGGCGGACCGTGAGCGGGAACGCGGCGCCCATGAGTGCTGTCGGAATGAGGAGGGCGACGAGGCTCGCGCTGAGAAGCGCCGGAAACGGAGACGCGACGCCGATCGCGATCCACGGTTTGACGGACGCAAAGAGCAGGTGGGCGAAGTGCGTGAAGACGTGGACCTGCAGCGCGAGCACCGCCGCGAGTGTGAGTTCGATCGCGCCGAGGACCTTCGCTACGTCGATCCGCGCGACGTACCGCTCGATGACCGCGCTGCCGGCGCCGATGCCGATCAGAAACGAGAAGAGCATCAGCGAGTACGCGTAGACGCTGCTGCCGAGGTGGAGGACGAGAATGCGCGACCAGAAGACTTCGTCGGCGATCGCGGCGAGGCCCATCAATGCTGATGCGATGAGGATGAGGGTGGGGCTGATGGGGGTCGTCGGTGTCGTCGGGTTGCGGGGTTGCGGGGTTGCGAGGTTGCGGGGTTGGCGTGTGAGGATGACCGCGATGATGGCGAGGGTGAAGTTGAGGATGACCGCGGCGAAGATGGTGGCGAGGAGGCCGACTCTCGGGATGAGGACGAAGCCGGCGAGCGCGACGCCGGTCGTCGCGCCGAGGGTGTTCACGGCGTAGAGCGCCGAGATGGCGGTGCCGCTGCCTTCTTGCTCGCCGGTGAACCATCGGACGAGCAGCGGGAGCGTGCCGCCCATGAGGATCGTCGGCGGCAGCAGAAAGGTCGCCGCGAGCGCGCCGCGAACGAGTGTCAGCTCCGCGGCGCTCTGATGCACCGCCGGGAAGGCCGCCACGTAGCCGCGATTCAGGAGCTCGAATCCGTTCGGCGAGAACGCTCCGATCAGCCCGATCAGCGCCTCGGCTCCGGCATACACCAGCAACGCCGGACGCGATCGGAACGCCCTGCTGAAGACGAACGCGCCGATCCCGAGGCCGCCGAGGAAGATCGCGATGAGCGTCGCGGCGGCGTAAACCGTGTTGCCAAAAATCAGCCCGAGGTACTTCAACCAGACGATCTGGTACAGAAGCGCACTGATACCGGAGACGAAGAAGACCGTCAGGAGAAGACGACGACTCACTTGGCGCGAAGAGTAGCAGGGCGAGGGCTTAGTGGCTTAGTGCTTAGTGCTTAGGGAAAGGAAGGAGCCGCCCGCCACTAAGCACTAAGCACTGAGCGACTAAGCACTGCTTCAAAGATCATCGATCGACTTGGGCCAGTCGTCGTGGAGGAGGCGGGAGAGGGAGCGGTCGGCGAGGAGTTTGCCGCCGGTCTGGCAACGGGCGCAGTAGTTGGTCTCGTTTTCGGCGTAGACGATGTGCTGGACCGGCGTGCCGCAGTCGGGGCACGGTTTGCCGTAGCGGCCGTGCACGGCCATGTCGGGACGAAACGCGGTCACCTTTTCGGGGAACGCATCGCCGGTGTCTTTGCGAAGGCGATCGATCCAGTCGCGGAGGGTCGACTGCGTCGCGTCGTAGAGGCGCGTGATCTCTTCGTCGTCGAGGTTCGTCGTCATCTGGACAGGGGAGAGGCGCGCGCGGTGGAGGATCTCGTCGGAGTAGGCGTTGCCGATCCCCGCGAAGACGTGCGGATCGGTGAGCGTTCGTTTCAGCGTGTGCCGCTCGCGCGTGAGCGCGGCCTTGAACTGATCGCGCGTGATCTCGAGCGGCTCGATCCCGCCGGCGTCGTGTTCGCGCACGGCGTCCCAGCCGCGCACGATGTGGATCGACGCCCGCCGCTTCGATCCCGCCTCGGTGAGCAGCAGCGTCCCGTCGTCGAAGTCGAATGCCGCGAGGCCGAGCTTCCCCGGAATCTTCGCGTTCGGCGGCAACCAGCGAAAGCGTCCCGCGATCATCAGATGAATGACGATGAAGAGATCGTCCTCGAGTCCTAGGACGATCCGTTTTCCGACGCGGCGGATGGCGATCACCCGTTTTCCGGCGACGTCGCGCGGACCCGGCTCGACCGTGCGAAGGACGAACGGATTGCCGAGTCTGACCTCGTTGAGCACGCGGCCGGCAACGCGCCGCTCCAGTGCCTCGACATAGATCGTGACGTCCGGAAGTTCAGGCACGACAGAGGCATTATGCCGTTAGAATTCGCCGCGCCCGATGACCGAGACCATAGAGATGCCCGCCGACACCCGGCAGCGGGCGCTGATCCCGATCCTTTCCGCCGATGATGTCCGTGCCGTCGCCGAGCGTTCGCTCGGGGAGGCCAAGCAGCTTATCGGCGAGATCGAGCGCGTGCCGCTCGATGCCGTGACGCCCGAGAACATCCTCGACGCGTGGGACCGCGCCGCGATCGTCATCGAAGACGCGTTCGGCCCGGTCTCGATCCTCAACAGCGTCCATCCCGACAAGAGCGTTCGCGACGCCGGCGACGACGCGCTCCTCGCCGAGTCGAGCTTCATGACGGAGCTGTTCCAGAGCGAGCGCTTCTACGAGCGCGTTCGCGCCGTCGCGCCGCAGACGACAGCGCAGAAACAACTGCAGAAGGACCTGCTCGAGGCGTTCGAAGACAGCGGCGTGACGTTGCCGCCGGAGAAACGCGACCGCTTCAAGGCAATCTCGGACCGGCTCACGGAGCTCGGCCAGGAGTTCGCGAAGAACGTCCGTGAGAACACGACCCGCCTCACCTTCACGCCGGCGGAATGCGAAGGGCTGCCGCAGGCTTGGCTCGATCGCGTGCCGCGCGACGAGCAGGGGAACGTCGTCGTCGGCTTCGACTATCCCGACTACGTCCCGTTTCTGATGAGCTCACGCGATGAAGAGGCGCGGAAGCGCTACTACATCGCGAACACGAACCGCGGCACCGAGGCGAACATCGCGATCCTCAACGAGATCGTCGCGCTTCGGAAAGAGATCGCCGATCTCTACGGCGTTCCCAGCTTCGCGCATTACGTGACGAAGCGGCGGATGGTCGAGAATCCGGAGACGGTGCGCCGTTTCCTCGACGACGTACGGAACAGTGTCACCGAGGCGGAGATCCGCGACCTCGCGCAGCTCAGCGAGGTCAAGGCCGCCATCACCGGCGTCCCGGTCGAGCAGGCGAGGATCGAGCGCTGGGACCTCAACTTCTACCGCGAGCGGCTGCGCGAGCAGCGCTTCGCGATCGATCAGGAAGCGCTGCGCCAGTACTTCCCGACGGCGACGTCGATCGACTGGATGCTCGACGTCAGCGAGCGGCTGTACGGAATCCGGTTCGAGCGCGCCGAGGTGCCGGTGTGGCACGAGTCGGTTCTCTATGTCGACGTCCTCGATGCCAACGTAGACGCAAAAGGGGGATCGCACATCGGCGGTATCTACCTCGACCTCTACCCGCGCGACGGCAAGTACAAGCACGCGGCGGCGTGGCCGGTGCGCGGTGTCAGTCTCAAATTCAACCGGCAGCCTATCAGCGTGCTCGTCACGAACCTCAATTCCGAGGGGCTGACGCACGATGAGCTGGAGACGCTGCTCCACGAGTTCGGGCACGTGCTGCACGGCGTGCTCTCGAAGACCGAGTACCTGCAGCACTCCGGCACGAGCGTCGAGCGCGACTTCGTCGAGGCGCCGTCGCAGATGTACGAAGAATGGGCGGCGCGGATGGAGAGCCTCTCGCTCATGCGCGAGCACTGCAGCGAGTGTCCGGCGATCGAGCAGGAGCTGGTCGACCGCCTCGTCGCCGCCGCGAAGTTCGGCGCCGGCATCGACTACGGCCGGCAGCTTCTCTACGCGTCGTACGACATGGAGCTGTCGAGCGAGCATCCGGGGGAGTGCCTCGAGGTGTGGAAGCGGATGGAAGGCGCCACGCCGCTCGGCCACATCGAGGGAACGTCGTTCCCCGGCACATTCGAGCACATCGCGAGCGGCTACGCGGCGGGCTACTACGGCTACATGTGGGCGAAGGTGATCGCGCTCGACATGGTCTCCATCTTCGGCGCGGACCTGATGAACGGCGAGACCGGCCGCCGCTTCCGCGAGTTGATCCTCTCCCGCGGCTCCGAGGAGCCGGCGAAGGATCTCGTCGAGCGTTTCCTCGGGCGTCCGGTGTCGAGCGAGGCGTTTTTTGCTCGCATTCAGGGAGAATAGAGAGGAGAAGGGAGAGCGGAGAGTGGAGAAGAAGGCATCTCCGCTCTCCCCTCTCCCAACTCCCCTCTAAATGCGGTTCCACGAAATCGTCGCGGCGCTCTTCTGCATCGTCGGAGTCGTTCTGCTCGAGCGGATGCCGGTGACGTATCCGCGCAGCGCGCTGCTGCTCACTTATGCGTCGCCGATCGCGGTGATCTTCGCGGCCGCGGTCGTCATCGCCGCAATCCGGCGCCGGAACCGCGCGCTCGTCATCCAGGACGCGAAAGAGATCGCGCGGGCGTGCGTGACGCTGGCCCTGGTGTTTGCGGTGTCGTTTCTCCTGAAGTCGTTCACATATCTGATCAACCCGCGCGTGTACGACCGGCAGCTCTTCGCGCTCGACCGGAAGCTCCACTTCGGCTATTCGCCGACGATCTTCTTCGACGCGCTGTTCAACCAGCCGGCGTTCCTGCAGTTCATGGACGTCTTCTACGCCGTCATTTATTACGCGCTCTTCATCTTCGGCACGGCCGCGATGTTCGCGTTGCTCGACTCGCGCTATAGGTTCCGCTACGGCGCCGCTTTCGTCCTCATGTGGCTGACCGCGACGGTCTTCTATCTCGTGATTCCATCGTGGGGCCCGGCGTTCAGCGCGACGACGCTCGTGGAGCCGGCGCTGCGCCATATGCCGCGCACCATGTGGCTTCAGGCGCAGCTCTACCGCGAGCTCTCGACGCTGATCAAGGCGCCGCTCGCCCCGCGAGTCGCATACCTTGGCGGCGTCGCGGCGTTCCCCAGCCTCCACATCGGCTGCGTGACGCTGATGGCCATCGCATCGCGTCACGTGGCGCGCCTCGCGTTCGTCGTCGCCGTCGTCTGCGTCGTGCTGATGCAGTTCGGCTCCGTGATCACCGGCTATCACTTCATGATCGACGGCTACGCGGGAATGCTCATCGCCGGCGGCTCGTGGTGGCTCGCCGGCGCGACCGAATCTATTTCACTTCCACCTCGGCGCTCCCCACCGCCACCGCTCGAATCGTGAGGCCCTCCGGGCGAACGGTCACCGAGACCGGCTGAATCGACTCGACGTGACCGCGCAGCACGACGTTCGAGGCGAGCTTCCGCGTGATGCCGCGCTCGATGTCGTTCTTCATCGACGCGATCGACTCACCGACCGGCCAGCGCGCCCCCGCGCGGAGCTGCGCCCGCACCTCGTCGTGCGCCAGCCGGTTCGCGACGCGCAGGAAGGGGTTGTGGCGCTTCGGGTCGAGCGAGTATTCGACGTCGCTCACGACCACGTTTCCGCCCGCGGTGTCGAACGAAGGAACGCCCTCGAGGTACACGAGGCCGTTGTAGTGGCGTAACCCGCCGCCGCGGTAGTCGATCGCCGCCTCGATGTTCGTCTTGCCGTTCGTGCCGGCCGAGAGACGGATCGAATCGACGCCGAGCGTCGCGCCGCCGCCGAGGTTGTAGGTGTGTCTGCCGAATTGCTCGGTGACGAGGCGCGACGCCTCGGCGTATGGGAGCTCCACGTCGAACGGCACGCGGATGCCGCCCTCGGCGCTGTTCGCGATCCGCAGCGGCGGGAGCGGCTTCTGCGAGATCGCCGGCTTCGCTCCGAACACGACGCGGGTGCGCGCGTGCAGCTCGATCGTGCTGGCGACGTTCAGGCCGGAGCCGTGGATCGGCGTCAGCAAGACGTCGGCTGGGTCGAGCACGAGCCATGTGTTCGCCGCGATCGGGTACGGCTGCTGGAGCGCCGTCCAGATCTGCTGCGCCTCCGGTTTGAGCGACGCGAGCCGCGGCGTCTGCGCGTCAATCATCTTCGCCGCGTCGGTGAGCTGCCCTTCGAGCATCGGCCGAAGAATGAGATCGGTGACGTCGACGCCGGCGAACGTGCAGCGCCGCCCGAACTCGAGCGGCTGGATCGCGGTGCGCGAGCGCAACGTCCAACTTTCGCCCCAGTCGAGGCGCGAGTGGACGGAGATGCTGACGTCGCGCATCGGCTCGCCGAACCCGCACGAGACGCAGGCGTTGCGGATCGCGCCGTTCACGTAGGGACACGCTTCGACGGCGTAGCGGACCGTGGCCGAGGCGTGCAGTCCGGCGCCGATCATGTTGATTCCGGCGGGTCGTCCTCGCGCCACCTCGTACTTGATCGCGACGTGGCGCGCCGCGTCGATCTGGTAGCCGCGCGACTGCAACGTCTTCGGGATCTGCTTTTCCAGCTCCGGCAGCAGCGGCGCGAGCGAGGCGTGAATGGGGATGACGATCGTCGAGAGCTCCGGCGGCGGGGGAGGCGCCTGCGCGGGGACGACCGTTGCCTGGGGCGGCGCCGCTGTGCAGGCCGTGATCAGAAGTGTCGGGAGGACGAACCTTTTCATATGCTGTCGGCCATGAAGTATCTCAACCTCGGCAACAGCGGTCTCAAAGTCTCTCGCCTCTGTCTCGGCACGATGACGTACGGCTCCAAGCAGTGGCGCCCGTGGATTCTGGACGAAGGCGAGGCACGGCCGTTCTTCCGCCGCGCGATCGAGGCCGGGATCAACTTCTTCGACACGGCGGACATGTACTCGAACGGCGCCAGCGAGGAAGTCACCGGCCGGGCCTTGCGCGAGCTGGCGCCGCGCGATGAAGTCGTGATCGCGACGAAGGTCTTCTTCCCGCACAGCGACAAGCCGAACATGGGTGGCCTGTCGCGGAAGCACATCCTCTCCGCGATCGATCTCTCGCTCCGCCGCCTCGGCGTCGACTACGTCGATCTCTACCAGATCCACCGCTTCGACTACCACACGCCGATCGAGGAGACGATCGACGCGCTCGATGACGTCGTGCGGGCGGGGAAGGCGCGGTACATCGGCGCGTCGAGCATGTATGCGTGGCAGTTCGCGAAGATGCTGCATACACAGGAGCAGCGGGGGCGGACGCGGTTCGTCTCCATGCAGCCGCACTACAACCTGATCTACCGCGAGGAAGAGCGCGAGATGATCCCGCTCTGCGTCGACGAAGGCATCGGCGTCATCCCGTGGAGTCCGCTGGCGCGCGGTTTCCTCGCTGGGAACCGGAAGCGG
>DASYSN010000421.1:0-6284 GCA_036003305.1 Thermoanaerobaculia bacterium | reverse complement strand
ATGCCACCGTGCACCGGGAGTGCCCGGTAGCACGCGTCACACGGCGCAGCGGAAGGTGGCGTAGACGTACGGGTAGTTCGGACGGAACCAGTTCCGGAAGGAGCGGCGGACGAGATGGCGTCCGGTCGCGGGCGATGCGCCCTTCATCACGTAGTGCTTGCCGTCGAAGAAATCGCTCGAGTAGACCGGATAGGACGGCATCGGTTCGAAGCCGTCGAAGCCGTTGAACTCGGTCGACGTCCACTCCCAGCCGTTGCCGACCAGGTCGTGCACACCCCACGCGCTCGCGCCGCTCGGATAGGAGCCGGCGGGGACGGGATCCCAATGCGAGAGATCGAAGTTGCCGCGGCTCGCATCCGGCAATTCCTCGCCCCACGGATACGACCGCTCTTCGCCGGACGGCGTGCCGAACGCGGCGCGGTGGTACTCCGCCTCGGACGGAATGCGCATCCCTTTCCACTTCGCGTACGCCGTCGCGTCGTCGTGCATCGCGTACACGGGCCAGTCGAGCGGCAGCGGGATCAGCTCGAACATCCCGCGCCAGAACCACTGCCCATCGCGTCGCAGCCAGAAGTTCGGCGCTGGAGCACCCGTCGCTTCCATGAACTCGAGGTACTCGCCGTTTGTGACGTTGTGCTTCTGAATCGAGAACGCCGGAACGTTCACGCGATGCGCCGGAAACTCGTTGTCCCACCCGAACGTGCTGCTGTTGCCGAGCGTGGCCACGCCCGCGGGAATGGCGAGGAGCTCCTGCTTCGCCGTGTGGCGCGGGCTTTCCTGCCCGCGCCCGGACGCGGCCTGGAAAGGCCGCGCCACACGTTTTTGGTCGTAAGGCAGGTTATGCATCATGTACAGGAACGTCTCGTGATGCATCTGCTCGTGCTCGAGGATCGCCAGCGCCGCCTCGGCACCGCGAAGCTGCGGCACGCTGTCGTCCTCGATCGTCGCGCTCGTCAGCGCCCGTTCGATCAGCTCATCCGACTGCGCTCCGTACTTCTGCACGCAGTGGCGTGTCGGCCATAGGTCGGTCGGACTCTTCGCCGCCATCTCGTCTTCCGGATCGATGCCGCGCGCGAAGAGCGTCTCATAGTGCTCGTCGATGCCCGGCTCGCGCAGCGCGAGCTTGATCAGCGTGTTGACGTTGAACGCCGGGAGATGCCCCTCGTAGAAGACGATGGGATTGCGGAGCGGGATCGGCTTTTCGTAGTACGCCTCTTCGACCGGGATCGCGAAGATCCGTTTCGAGCGGGCGCGTCCCTCACGAAACCACGCGAGCAAGTCGGCACGCGTAGCGCCATCCGGAAATGCGGAGTGCCTCATCTGCGACGGAAGATTCTACGCCGCAACGGCTTCGCCGATGGGGACTTCGATGACCCGGAACGGTGGCTGTTCCGGCTGCGTTGCGACGAGAAGCGGCATCGCCACGTTGTACACCGGCGCGCCCGCCTTCGTCTTCCCCTCGAGCGACCCGCGATGCGCATGGCCGTGAAACACCGCTGTGCAGCGATAGCGGTCCACCGGCTCTTCGAGACGGGACGAGCCGAGGAACGCCACGATCTCGAGCGGCTCGCCGACCACCGTCGCCATGATCGGCGAGTAGTGGAGGATCGCGATCTTCTGCGGCGTGCGAAGCCGGACGAGCGCCGCCTCGAGCTTGAGCGCCTCGTTCACCGTCTCGTGGACGAAGTCCTTGATCATCTTCTCGCCCCACGCGCCGAGGGAGCGCCGGCCGAAGCCGCCGCCGAAGCCTTTCACGCCGGCGAATCCGACGCCTTTCAGCTCGACCGCGTCGCCGTCGAGCATCGTGACGCCGGCGTCGGTGAGGATGCTCACGATCTCACTCGCGTGATCCGCTTCGTAATCGTGATTGCCGAGGACACCGAGGGCCGGGATGCGAAGCGAGGAAGTGATCTCCTTCGCGAGGACCTTCGCCTCCTCGACCTGGCCGTAGTCGGTGAGATCGCCGGCGAGGATGAGGACGTCCGCGGCCTGCGTCGCCTTCTCGAACACGTCATGCATCGAGCCGGCGCCGGTCTTCTTCACGTGGATGTCGGCAACGGCCGCAATTCGTAGCGTTCCTTTTTCCGCCATCTACTTCGCCCCGTCTTCCGCGATTCCCGCCGTCCAATGCGCGATGTCGTGCGCGCTCATGGTGCCGAGCGGCCGGAGGCGCGCGTCGCGATAGCCCCACTCGCGGATGTCCTTCAGATATTGCTGCCGCGAGATGACCGTCCCGTAGCAGATCTTCTCCTTCGCGTCGGGCTGACGCGTCTCCTGAGAGACGCTCTCCCCGAGCTCGTCCATCACCCACGCCGGGATGTTCGAGCGATGCGACGGATAGATGTAGCCGAAGAGCACGAGGTGCGCGTACAGCACACGCCAGTTTTCCGCGTACCTGTCGATGAGATGCCGCCAGTCGAGCTGCGGCCCGACCGCCTTGATCACGTGAGCGACGTCGGCGCCGTCGAAGCGCTCGCGCTCCATGATCAATCCCTTCGACCAGATCATCTCCTCGGCCGGGATGAGGCGAACATCCATCCCGATGACTTCGCCGGGGACGGCGCGCTCGAACCACTGGTCGTCTACTTTTGCGACACCATTTCCGGCGCTAAAAATGAGATCAATGAAATCGTCACCATAAAACGACTTTCCGAGCCAGTGCGGGAACGTCAGCTCCGACTCGTAGCCCGCCTCGCCGAGAACTTTGGCGATCCGCTCGAAGTCTTCACGCCGGATGAAGATGTCGAAATCCTTCGTATGCCGGTGGATGCCGGTATAGCGCCCGAACGCGTACGCACCGCCGACCAGGTAGTCGATTCCGGCGTCGTCGAGGCGGCCTAAAGCGTCACGATAAAAAGCGCGACTGTGCTCGTCGAGGACAGCCGCCGTAGCTGCATCTGCCATGACGGCTCAACAGTGCAAGGATAGTGCTGAGTGGCTTGGTGCTTAGTGCTTAGAGGTCTCGGTCCTAAGCACTAAGCACTACGTCACTAAGCACTGTTCACCGGGTAGCCCGCGTCCACCCAGGCGTCGAATCCGCCCGCCAGCGGCCGAACCACCGTGAACCCTTCGTCAATCAGCTTGCGCGCCACACGGGCGGCTGAGGCTTCGTTCGGTCACGTGCAATACAGCACGATCTCCTTCAACGGATCGGCGTCCCGCAATCGTTCGATCAGTTCCTCGGGGGACGCGACGACGGCGTCCGGGATGTGGCGCGGGTCGCGTTTCCTCGCTCCGGCGGAGCGGGCATCGACGATCAGCGGCGCATTTCCGCTGTCGAACATCGCCTTCAGCTCGTCCGGTTGGATGCGGGCAACCCGGAGCTGTTTGATGAACCGGATGCGCTGCCACCACTTCACGATGACGAAGAGCGCGAGCGCGGAGACGACGAAGACGATCGCCCAGCCGCCGAGGTTCTCGAGCCGGTCGACCACCGTGCCGATCGCGCGATGGAACACCCGGCCGGCGACCACCGCGGCGCCGGCCCAAACGAGCGCTCCGAGGCCGTCATAGATCACGAACGCGAAGACACCGGCATTCGTGGCGCCTGCGAGCGGCGGGGCGATCGTCGAGAATCCGGGAACGAACTTCGCGATGAGGAGCGACTTCATCCCCCAGCGCTCGAAGTTCGCCTCCGTGTCGCGGACGCACGAGTCGGGCGAGAGCGAGATGCGGCAGAGGATACGGAGAATGCGATAGCCGTAGCGGCGCCCGAGGAGGAACCAAACCGAATCGGCGATGAGCGAGGCGATTACGGCCCAGACCATCACATGCGTCGAGGACATCTGGCCGTTGCGCGCCAGAGCGCCGGCGATCATGAGCGTCGGAACCGCCGGGATCGGTGCGCCGATCTGCTCGAGAAACACGTTCGCCGCGACGAGCGGAACCCCGTGCCGCAGCACGAGCGCGATGAGGCGGTTCACCGCACCTGCTCGATGAGAATCGGCGCGGCGCCGGTGTGCAGCCGGATCATCGGTTCGGACGAGCCGCCGCCGATGCGGAGCACCTTGCTCCCCGCGATGCGATGCGCGAGAGCGTCCTGGCAGATTTTGGCGCGGCAGAGAATCTCGCCAGCGTCGTCCGTGCTCGCCTCGATGGTCTGCGGCTCGCCGTCGGTGACCTTGAGCGAGATGGCGCCGTTATGCGCGCCGGCGTCGATGCGGCCGGTGATCTTCTCGAGCGAGATTCCGCCGTTTTCCGAGCGCAGGTTCGACTCGCCCGCGCATTCGGCGAGCGAGATCCCGCCGTTCGTGGCGCGCGCCGTGACGCGGCCGTTCATCCGGCGAATGGCGATTCCGCCGCTCGTCGACGCCACGTCGACCGAGACGGCCTTCGGCACGCGCAGGATCATGTGGACCCACCAGGCGCGCGTCGTCCCGTTCTCCGGGCCGTGCGCCGCCACCTCGCCGTTGTGCGTCGTCACGATGACGTCGCGCAGCGTCCGCTTCGCGTCGATATCGTTGAGCGCGACGGCGTACTTGCAGAGCGTCAGCCGCGCGACGGGGCGATCCCATCCCTTGATCGAGACGGCGCCCCCCTCGGTCGATCGGACCCGGAGCGTGTCGACGCCCGCGAGCGGCACTGGGATCTGTTCCTCGCTCTGGACGCGCGACGGCAGCGAAGGCGCGACCGTACGCGCATAGAAATGCTCACAGTCGTCGATCTCGACCAGCGAGTGGTCCTGAGACGTGACCAGGAGCGGCCGCTGCGTCGTCGCCGCGAAACACGGGACCGCGAGGGCCAGCGCCATCCAGAACGTAACCGTTTTCACGATTGCCCCTAGTCTGACACCTCGGCGACCTGTGAACAACCGTGATCCGTGATCCGTCATCCGTGATCCGTGATCCGAGGCAGACAGAACCACGCCGGATGCCGGATGCCGGATGCCGGATGCCGGATGCCGGACGCCGGCTCACGGCTGAAACAGCTAACCCTTACAGATTCAGGCAGTCTAACCTCTCGACGATGGAACTGGCCGACGCAGCCGCCTTGAGCCGGGCACGGACGGGAGATACGGACGCGTTCCGGCAGCTCGTAGAGCGTCACAGCAAAGCCATCTTTCGAGTGGCCTATCGCATGACCGGAAACGAGCACGATGCCGACGACGTGGTTCAGGAGACGCTCCTCCGCGCCTGGCGGCAGATGGGCGGCTTCGAGGAACGGGCGAACTTCTCGACCTGGATCCACCGCATTGCCGTCAACTGCTCGCTCGACCTCCTCCGCTCCCGCAATCGCCACGAGAAAAACCAGATGAGCACGACGCACAACGACGACGACGATCCGCCGAACGAAATCGCATCGAGCGACCCGCAGCCCGACCGCCTCCTCCTCAGCCGCGAACTGCAGGACCAGGTCGGAGCGGCGATGCAGAGCCTCTCGGGCAACGAGCGGACCGCCTTCGTCCTCCGCCACTTCGAAGGCATGCCGGTCGAGGAGATCGGCAAAACCCTCGGCATCCAGGTCAACGCCGCGAAGCACACGATCTTCCGCGCGGTGCGGAAACTTCGCGCGTCGCTGGAGCCGCTCGTAAGGACAAACCCATCATGCAGCACCTGACCGAAGAACAGCTCGTCGCGCACTACTACCGGGACGACGACGCCCCCGCCGCGGCGAACGAGCACCTGACGTCATGCGCCGAGTGCGCCGCTGAACTCGACTCGATCACGCGCGTCCTCGCACTCGTGAAGGAAGCGCCGGTGCCCGAGCGCGGCGAAGACTACGGCGAGCAGGTCTGGACCCGCCTCCGCTGGCGCCTCGGCGCGCCGAGCCGCAGGAAACAGTGGCAGTGGCTCGCGGTGGCTGCGGTGCTCGCGATGGGGCTCTGCACCGGCGTGGTCTGGAACGGACGGCATTCGCCGAAAGAGCCGTTGGTGGCACGTGTCGCGCCGCCGGCGGCCGGCGCGACTGCGGGCGCCGCACAGAACCAACGGGTACTCGTGGTCGTCGTCAGCGATCACCTCGAAGCGTCGGAGCGGATGCTCACCGACGTCTCCAATGCCGATCCGACAAGAACCTTCGACGCCGAGGCGCAGCAGCAGCGCGCGGCGGAACTGGTGGCCTCCAATCGAATCTACAGACAGACCGCACTGCAACGGGGCGACGAGCGCATCGCCTCGGTGCTCGCGGATCTCGAGCCGATCCTCGTCGAGCTGGCGCACGCCGGCAAAACGCTCAGTCCCGACGAGCTCGCATCCATCCAGAAACGCATCGAATCCAAAGGACTGCTGTTCAAGGTGCGCGTCATGAGCGCGCAGACCGGCGGCGGCGACCGCGTTCCCGCGGCG
>DASYSN010000420.1:0-5217 GCA_036003305.1 Thermoanaerobaculia bacterium | reverse complement strand
GAAGATGAAACTCCGGATGATGCTCGCAGCGCTGACCTTGATATTCATTCCGCTCGTCGCGCAGGCCCAGTTCAAGGACCTCGACGTGGCGATGTCGAACCTCACGCGCGGCTTCGGCAGCGGCGACGCGCAGGCGATCGTCGCCGGAATCGGCGAAGGCGACCAGGTGCGTCTGCAGTTCCCCGGTCTCATCGATCAGAACGGCAACTACTACGGCCGCGACCAGGCCGCGTATCTGCTCGACGGCCTCTTCAATCGCGTGAAGCCGAGCGGCTTCGACATCAAGCGCGCCACGAAGAAGAGCGCGGAGAACCAGTACGAGATCGCGGCGACGTGGACGGTCCAGGTGGCCGGCAAACCGCAGGCGCGCGATCTCTACATCACGCTCCGCAGCAACAAGGATCATTGGTCGCTCGCCTCGGTACAGTCCGGGAGCAAATGACGTGAACCGGGGGTCGGGCGCCGGCTCCTGGCTCATCGTCTCGATCCTCGTCCTTCTCGTCGCCGTCATCCTCTCCGCCACGTTCTGGCGGGCTCACGAAGTCGAGCGCGACTTCAACTCGAAAGTGAACGCGCGCCTCGCGGCGGACGCCGAGGATGTGCGGGCGGACGTGGCGGCGGTAGAGCTGCAGCTCGACGCAGGCGTGCAGCACCTCGCCGCGCGGATTGACGCCGCGCCAAACGCCACGCCCGACGGGCTGTTCCGGATGATGCATCAGGAGCTGCATCACGATCCGGGCCGCGGAGCGCGCGTCGTCAACGCCGCGAACAACGAGGTCGCATGGTGGGGGGAAGACCTCCGTGTCGACGGCGAGAAGGCGTACGAGTTCGACACCACTAACCTCTACATCATCAAGACCCAGCATCTCGCGCGCGGCGGATACGTGCAGGTCTACGCGCGCGTCGCGAACGGCACCGGCAACGACTCACCGCTCGACCCGAAGGACACCTGGGTCGTCAGCTCCGTCTTCAACAGCGGTTTCCTGCGAAAGGACGCCTCGACCGAGCGCTTCGTGATCGCGAAGCGTCCCGACGCGCAACTCCTCATCGACCTCGCCCCGCGCACCCGCGCCGAGATCGTGCAGCGGACGAAGGAAGACGGCGAGAACGTCGCCGCGATCCTGCTCGCCTGCGCGGCGCTCATCGCGCTCGTCTTCACGAGGCGCCGCAACGCGGCGATGCTGATCTTCCTCCTGGTCATCGCGCGCGCCGCGCTCCTCGGCATCCGCGTCGCCGACGACCCGCTGCACCTCTTCCGGTACGACGTCTTCGCCTCGAAGCTCTTCGGCCCCTTCAGCAAATCGCCGTTCGACCTGCTCCTGACGGCCGCGACGCTCCTCGGCATCGGCATCATCCTGCGCGAGCCGTTGGAGCGGATGAACATGATCGTTCGGGCCGCGGTATCGCTCATCGCGGGATGGGGCTTCGTCGAGCTGACGAAGAACCTCGTCAACAACTCGCGGCTCTCGGCGATCCCGGAGCACATCGTCCCGACGTCGACCGCGCAAGCGTTCCTCCTCGCGGCGCTGCTCCTGTTCGCACTCGTCCTGCTGACGCTGGCCCGCCATCGCGACGGGCGGCGGCCGGCGCTCATCGCCATTGCGATCGCAATCGTCCCCATGCTCCTCGTCGCCCTCGCGTCGGGCGTGGCGTATCTCTGCGTCGGCTTCACGCTTCTCGCGTTCATCGCCATCTGCGCGTTTCTTCGCGAGCCGTGGCTGCGGCTCATCGCGATCGCGCTCATCGCCGGCGTCGTCGTCTTCGCGCCGGAGCAGATCTTCGAACGCGCCAGCACGCGCCGCTTCATCGCGCACACCTACGCTCCGCTCGTCACCGGCGAGTCGGGACAGCTCCGGACGATCATCGAAGACACGCTGCACGAGGAGTTCACCCGGACCGATCTCTCCACCATCCTTCCCGACGACTACCGCCACATGAACCTCGACGACCTCGCCTACGCGCTGTGGCTGCGCAGCGATCTGTCGAAGTGGCGTATTCCGACGGTCATCACGATCGACGACGAGTTCACGCACGCGACCATCAGCCGCTTCGGCGTCGGCCTGCCGCAGTTCACGGATTCGCACACCGGCACGACGCGCGAGGTGCTGCAGGTCGGCAAGGTGACGCGCGTGCTGATGCATCACGACTTCGACGTCACCGCCTGGGGGACGACCATCGCCCTCGGCAGCGTGCACGTCGTCAATCCGGCCGATCCCGCCGCGCTCGCGTCGTCCGACGTCTACCGCGACATTTTCCAGGCAAGCCCCGACGACATCACGACCGGGCTCCGGGCGCAGCGCGAGCCTGCGATCTACGACGCCGCCGGCAACGCGCACGGTCCGACGCTCCGGCTGCCGCAGAGCCCCGCCTTCTACCTGGCGCACATCAAGCCGGGAGAGGGCATGTGGGTCGAGCAGCCCGGAACCGATCCTCCTCTGATTTACATGCGGAGGACGGACACCGCGCTCTTCGCGTTCCCGCTGCAGGTGCCGAGCACGACGCAGATGATCCAACGCGCCGGCGGCGTGATCATCTGGAGCATCGTCGCGGTGCTCCTCATCCTCGGCTTCCGCTTCCTGCCGGGCATGATCGCGGCGTTGCGCCGCGCGCCCGCGACGCTCGACTTCCGCGCCCGCACGTCGCTGTACGTCGCCGGGGTCGTCATCCTGCCGCTCATCATCTTCGTGATCTTCGTCCGCGCGTACGTCGCGAACCGGCTCGAGGCGGAGTACTTCGACCGCGGGCAGACGGCGCTCAACTCGGCGCAGCGGGTCGTCGAGGACTACCTCGCGTCCTCGAGCGCCGTCAGTCCCGAGCAGGTGCTCAACGACGAAGTGCTCGCGTGGCTCGCGCGCGTGGTCGGACACGACCTGCACCTCTATCGCGGCGAGCAGCTCATCGCGTCGTCGCGCCGCGACCTCTTCGCCGCGCATATCGAAGCTCAGCGGCTCCCCGGCGACGTCTACGAGTCGATCGTCCTCGGCGGCCGCCAGTTCTATCGCGCGCGCCGCCAGACCGGCTCGTCGCAGTACATCGAGATCTACTCGCCCATCAACCTCGCGCCGGGCACGAACTACACCCTCGCGCTGCCGTTCATCGTGCAGGGGCGGCAGATCGAGGCGCAGGTGAACGACCTCGCCACGACCATCTACATGCTCCTCGTCTTCATCGCGCTCGCGGCGATCGCCGTGGCGTTCCGCATCGCATCAACCGTCACGCGTCCCGTGCAGGGCCTCGTCGCCGGCGCACGCGGCATCGCCCGCGGCAACTTCGACGTCCGGGTCGACCTCCCGCGCGATCCAGACCTCGGCCTCCTCGTCACGACCTTCCGCGACATGGCGCAGTCGATCCGCCGCCAACAGGACGAGCTACGCCTCGAGCGCGACCGCCTGCAAACGCTCCTCGAGAACATCACGGCGGCGGTCGTCGTGCTCGACGGGAACCAGAATCCGGTCGCGTCGAACGTCGCCGCACGCAGGCTGTTCGGCGACCCGATCGACCTCGCGACGTACCCGGACGTGACCGCGGTGCGCAAGACGGACGAAGTGGATCTGAACGTCGATGGGAACCTGAGGACCTACCGCGTTTCGAAGATCCCGCTGCCCGAGGGGGACGACGTCATGCTGATCGCGGAAGACGTCACCGAGATCCTGCGGTCGAACCGGCTCGAGGCGTGGGGAGAGATGGCGCGGCAGGTGGCGCACGAGATCAAGAACCCGCTCACGCCGATCCAGCTCACGGCGGAGCACCTGCGCGCCGTCGCGGACCGCAACGACGCGAGTCTGCCGCAGGTCGTCCGCAGCGCCGTCGACAACATCCTGCGCCAGGTCGTGACGCTGCGCGAGACGTCGCGCGAGTTCAGCGACTACGCCTCGCTGCGGCAGGTGCAGCGGAAGCCGGTCGATCTGCGCCACCTCCTCACCGACATCGCCGCCGACTACGCGACGTCGCGAGATCGCGGCATCCACTTCGAGGCCGACATCGCGCCGTCGACGCCGCAGACGTTCAGCGGCGACGCGCGGATGCTGCGCGGCGCGATCTCGAACCTGATCGAGAACGCGCTCCAGGCCGCACCGAATGGCCGCGTGCACCTCGGCAGCGCGGCGGTCGACTCGAAGGTGATCATTTCGGTCGAGGACAACGGTCCAGGCGTCCCCGCGGAGATGCTCCCGCGCATCTTCGATCCGTACTTTTCCACCAAGTCCACCGGCACCGGCTTGGGCCTCGCCATCGCCCGAAAAGCGATCGAGGAGCATGGCGGCCACGTCCATGCCGAGAATCTCAATCCGGGGCTTCGGGTCGAGATTGAGTTACCTTTGAGGTGATGCACCGCGCCGCCATCACGACCGTCGCGTTTCTCGCGCTCGTCGCCGCCCTTCCGCTGGCGCAGGGCGAGGTTCCGGCTGACGAGACGCGCATCACGCTCCGCGACGAGTTCCTCCGCATCATCAATCACGACCGGGTGGCGAACGGACTAACTCCCGTGGCGCTCGATCCGCAGGCTTCGGCGATGGCCGACGACTACTGCCGCGATCAGATCCGCAACGGGACTACGGGACACTTCGGCCTCGACGGCCTGACGCCATACATGCGCTACTCGTTCGCCGGCGGGAACGACGGCGTGAGCGAGAACGCGGCCGCGTGGTCGGCGACGTATCACTTCAGCGACCGCGCGCTGTACGACATGATTCAGCGCAGCGAGCGCGCCATGATCGGCGAGCGCGCGCCGCACGACGGCCACCGCCGCACGATTCTCGATCCCTCGGCCACGCACGTCGGGATCGGCCTCGCGTGGTCGCGCGGCGAGTTCCGGCTGACGCAGGAGTTCATCCGGCATTATGTGGATTGGACGCATCCTCTTCCGCGCACCGCGAGTGAGAACGATCGCGTCAGCGGAACGGCGCGGCCCGTCAACGGATATCGCGTCGAAGCGGTCAGCGTCCACCACGAGCCGCTCCCGCATGCGATGAGCGCCGCTGCCGCGAACGCGATCGACGAGTATTCGCTGCCAGAGAAGCGGCGCGACTATCTCCCGCGCCTCCGCAGCTATCGCCAACAGCGCGGCGACGCCGTCTACGAAGTCCGCGAGCAGTACGCCGACGGCCGCCGCGGCGATTTCACCGTCGGCAGCGACGGCGCGTTCACCTTCAACGTCCCGTTCGTCGACGGCCCCGGAATCTACACCGTCGTCATCTGGGTCCGCGGCCGCAGCGGCAC
>DASYSN010000419.1:0-2592 GCA_036003305.1 Thermoanaerobaculia bacterium | reverse complement strand
GGCCGCTGCACCGCCGCGACGACCGCGGCGCATCTGCACTACAATCCGCGACTGGCGGGAATGGCGGTGCGCCGTTTCCGCTTTCCACGATTTGCGCAAGACGTTCAGCCGGAGAGATGGGTGAGTGGCTGAAGCCAGCGGTTTGCTAAACCGCCGTAGGGCCTTAAAGCTCTACCGAGGGTTCGAATCCCTCTCTCTCCGCCATCCTTGTGCCTCTCGCAACGTCCCCACCTGAAAAAGATACCGCTGGGCACACTTCGTGCGTGAACCTTCACGACCTCTCGCAGGTTCGTGCAGTACCCATTTTCAGGATTCAAGGAGACTTCATGGCGACAAGCAAACGCGGTTTTGCGTCAATGGATGCAAGCAAACAGCGTGAGATTGCAAGCAAGGGTGGCCGGGCTGCTCATGCGAAGGGGACGGCGCACGAATTCACGTCCGATGAGGCGCGGGTTGCCGGCCGCAAAGGCGGCGAGGCAGTGAGCCGCGATCGGGCGCATATGTCCGCGATCGGACGCGAAGGCGGACACTCGCGCGGCGCGCGCGCACGCGCAAATCAAGGCGGAAGTACCGGAAGCGATGTCGCTCGCACAGACGAGCAGGTTTTCGAGCGCCAGGTGAACACGGAGCGCAGCGGCTTCGAGCCGCGGAACAACGAGCGCTCGCGCAACGAACGTCCGAGCGACAACGAGCGGAGCAACCCGTTCGCAGGCCGCGAGAACATCTAGTCCCGTTCCTCTCACGCGCAAAAGGGCCGAGGATCTCCTCGGCCCTAAGTGTATGTGTGCGAGCCGCTTACCTCTTCGCTGCGGCGATGAGAGCGAGCCCGCCGACCAGCGCGGCGGCGCCGAGCACCCAATTTCGGCGCTTGTTCAGTTCCAGCTCGATGCTGACGGGCGTCGCGGAGTCGTCGAACCGGCCGTGGGCACCGTGGTCTCCCGGGACCGGTTGCCACAGGTTGTTCGGGCGATTGGGGTCCTCCGGCTCGTCGGTCATGGCACCGTCGTAGGCGTTCCGCGCCAGGTACCAGTCGCCGGCACCAGGGAAGAAATTATTGCCGACCACGGCCTGCGTCGTCGGCCAGCCGACGTTGATCTCGCGCCGTCCGCTGTAGGCCGCCCACACCACCGCCTCGGCCGCGACCTCGGGCTGGAAAATCGTTCCGAGCGGCTTCGCCTTCCGCGGCAATCTCGACTTCACCCACCCGAACTGCGGCGTGTTCAGCGCCGGCATCTGCACCATCACGACCCGGACGTTGCTCCCGTCGTGAATCAGCTCGGAACGGAGCGAGTCGTGGAACCCCTGGATCGCGTGCTTCGCGGCGCAGTACGCCGACTGCAGCGGAATCCCGCGGTATGCGAGCGCGGAGCCGACCTGCACGATCGCGCCGCGGTCGCGAGGCTTCATGCGCCGAAGCGCGGCGAGCGTCCCCCATACGTATCCGAGGTACGTGACCTCGGTGACGCGGCGGTACTCGTCCGGCTGCATGTCGATGATCGACGAGTAGACGGACAGCATCGCGTTGTTGACCCATATGTCGATCGGGCCGAATGTTTCCTCGACTCGCGACGCGGCGGCATCGAGCGCATCGTGGTCGCTGACGTCGAGCGGCAGAACGATCGCCTCCCCGCCATACGACTCGATCTCGCGTTTCGCGGCTTCCAGCCCGTCGGTTCCACGAGCGATCAGTCCGACTCTGGCCTTGCGCTTCCCGAAAGCACGCGCCACCGCCCGTCCGACGCCCGCCGAAGCACCTGTAACGACAACGACTTCCTGGTCCATGTTTTCAGGAACGAGCAAAACGCGATCCGGCTTCGGCAACGCGCATGCAGGGGTTGAACCCGCGCGCATGAACTTCGAATCGATTCTTCTTTGGGGATTTGCGGCGACGATCGTACTGACGACCTTGACGATCGCCGGTCAATCGCTCGGACTGACCCGCATCGACATCCCGTTCATCCTCGGCACGATGTTCACGCCGAACCGCGATCGCGCCAAGTTCATCGGCGTGGTGATCCATCTCGTGAACGGCTGGGTCTTCGCGATCGTCTACGCGCTGTTCTTCGAGCACCTGCAGCCTACCTGGTGGTTCGGGACGACGATCGGCGTGGTGCAAGGGATCTTCGTCGTTGTGGTGCTGCTCCCGGTGCTCCCCGGCGTACACCCGCGCATGGTGTCGGACTTCCGCGGTCCGGAGCCGACGCGCCTTCTCGAGCCGCCCGGCTTTCTGACGATGAACTACGGCCGCCTGACGCCCGTCATCACGATCATCGCGCACGCCGTTTACGGTGCGGTCCTCGGTACGTTCTATTTGCCGCGCTGACTGCTCTCGTGTAACGCGCGGCGGAGGACCTGCGCGAGGTGCAGGGTTTCGCGGCCGGTCATCTGGTGGATCTGCTCGCGGCAGGAGAAGCCGTCGGCGACGATGAGAGTGTCGGGCGACGCCGCGCGGACTTCCGGGATGAGCACACGCTCGCCGAGGCGCGTGGAGATCTGATAGTTCTTCTCTTCGAAGCCGAACGCGCCAGCCATCCCGCAGCAGCCGGAGTCGGGACGGTGGACGTCGAGACCGAGTCCCTTCAGGACTTTTTC
>DASYSN010000418.1:0-3718 GCA_036003305.1 Thermoanaerobaculia bacterium | reverse complement strand
AAGTCGATCGCGGCGCGGGTGCCGGCGATTCCTTCGTGATTCTGCGTGCCCGTCTCGGCGCGGTCGGGCGCAGTGTCGGGCGCCGGCGTCAGCTTCACGAACGGGAGGACGTCGAACAGCTCGCGGCGCGTGAAGAGAATCCCGGCATGCGGGCCGTAGAACTTGTATGCGGAGCACGCGAGGAAGTCGCATCCGATCTTCCGCACGTCGATCAGCTCATGCGGCGCGAGGTGCACCGCGTCGACGAAGAAGAGCGCGCCGGCATCCTTCGCGATCGCGGCAACGCGTTCGAGATCGTTCACGGTGCCGACGGCATTCGATGCGCCGCCGACGGCGATCAGTTTCGTCTTCTTCGTGACGAGCGACGCCAGGTGCGCGTAGTCGATCTGCGCCGTGCGCGGGATCATCCGCGCCACGCGCACGTTCACGCCGCGGTCGGCCTGCAACGCCGTCCACGGCGCGACGTTCGCGTGGTGATCGAGCTCGGTGACGATCACCTCGTCGCCCGGCGACCAGATGCGGCCGAGGGCGCGCGAAAGGTGGAACGTGAGCGAGGTCATGTTTGCACCGAACGCGATCTCGTGCGGCGACGCGTTCAGTAGATCGGCCGCCGCCTCACGCGCGGAGAAGAGGATCGCGTCGGTCTCCTCGCTCGTCGGATACGCCCAATGCGTGTTCGCGTTGTGGTGGAAGAGATAGTCGTTCATCGCCTCCGCCACTTCGCGCGGCGCCTGCGTGCCGCCGGGAGCGTCGAAGTACGCGACCGGATGGCCGTTGTGCGTCCGGTCGAGTGCCGGGAAGCGAACGCGGATGTCGGAGGGTGAGGCGATCATGAATCAGTCCTCAGTCCTCGGTCCTCAGTCCTCGGAAGGGCATCCGAGGACCGAGGACCGAGGACCGAGGACTTTTTCTATTGCGCGGGAATGTACGTCGGGTCCTTCGTCTGATTGTCGATGTTCGAAGCGTAGCCGGTGACGCGGCCGGTGCCGCCGACGACTTCGACGGCGATGCGGCCGTTGTAGACGATGCCGTAGCTCGCGAAGATGTTCGAGATCTGGCGGAACTCGTACGGCTGCAGGTCCATGCCGATGAGCCCCTCCGTCCGGCCGTCCGGCGGGATGAGGTGGAAGATCACCGACACCGGATTCCCCGACACCTCGGCGACGCCGGCGTTCGTGTGGAACGACGGCGACTGCTCGAGCTGGAGGATCTGCAGGTTCGGATCGCCGACGCCGATACCCCCGTCCGGCGTGACGCCGGGGATGAACTGACCGTAGGTGCCGTTGCCGGTATCGGTGTACGTGCGCGCCGTCGCGACGAGAGTCGAGTTGTTCGCCGAGTTGACGACGAGCGAGCCGGCGCTCTGCAGCAGACCGGGGAACTTCGTGGCGATGAAGTTGTCGAGCTGCGCGACCTGCCCGCCGGGGATCGTCATGTTGAGCGAGTGCGACGTGCCGCCTTGGGGGTAGTACGTCAGTGTCACGTCCTGCTGCGACGAGGAGGCGTTGTAGACGCGGACGTCGCTCTTCCAATGCGCCGCGCCGGTGTCGAAGTCGCCGACGCCGGGGATGACGTAGGTATTCGTGCTCACCTTGCTCGGGTCGACCGGGAGGACGAGCAGCGGATCGTTGGTCTTGTTGTCGAGCACCGAGGCGTACGCGCTGATCTTGCCGGTGTCGCTGAGCACCTTCGCCTCGACGCGCGCGTCGTCGACGTTCACGTTCGGGAAGGCGTTGCCGAAGCTGAACTGCTGCAGCTCGTACGGCTGCAGGTTGAACGTATTCGTGGCGAGCTGCTGTCCCGCTCCGTTGAAGAGCGTGAGCTGTACCTGCGCCGGCTGGCCGCTTCCTTCGACGAGACCGAAGTTCGTACGGAAGGCGGTGCTCTGCGCCACCTGCTGGAGGCTGATGAGCGACGAGTTGCTCTTGCCGAGGAAGTTGGAGGTCTGGAGCGCCGGGATGAACTGGCCGAACGTGCCGGTGGGCGTCGACGCGTAGGTGCGGCTCGCGCCGACCGTCGAGTGGCTGGCGGAGCTCGACGGTGCGTTGAGCGGGCGGACTTCGATCGAGCCGATGCCCCCCTCACCCGCCGCGCCGGCGCCGAACCACGACTTCACGATGTCGTTGAGCGGGAGCGTGTCGCCGCCCGCGATGTTCACCTTCATCTGCTTGCCCGACTGCGTTCCGTCGGTCGCAATCGAGGTGAACGTGAGGAGGTACTGGATCGCCTGCGCCGTCGTGTTCGTCACGCGCATGTCGGTGACGAACTGCGAGCCGATGCCGTCGGCGTGCGCGACCGCCGGGACGATGAGCGTGCCGGCGGGAGCCGAGGCGTCCCTCGGCGTCGGAGTCACCGCGGTCACGAGGCTGACGCTCAGCGGGACGGCGGTGGTCGTCGTCGACTGCGTCGTCGGATTCGATGCTGACGCGGCGGTGTGCGAGACGCTCATCGTCGCCTGCGACGATCCGAACGGAAGCTGCGACGGATTGACCGTGATCGTCACCGGAGCGGGAGCGCCATCGGGACCGATCGTGCCGCTGCTCGGGCTCGCGGAGAGCCACGGGACGTCGAACGAGATCGTGAACGACTCCGCCGCCGCGATTCCCGTCTTGCCGGTCTTGCCGAACGCGCCATTCACGTTGAAGTTCACATTGAACGGATCGGTCGAGCCGAACGGCAGGCCGGTCGCGAAGCTCGAGAAGTTCGGCGGAGGCGGCGCGATGATGAGGACGCCCTCCGGGTCGGAGTAGTCGGTGGAGTCGCCGCCGCAGCTTGGGAAGGCGCGCACGCGGTAGTAGTAGCGCGTGTCGGCCGTAGTCGTGTGTCCCGGCATCACGCGGCTCGCGGCCGCAGTGACGGTGAACGTCTGTAGGTTCGTCGTGAAGGCCTTGTCCGTCGCCTCCTGCAGCTCATACTTCGAGATGAAGTTGACGCCGCCGGTCCACGAGATCGTGTAGCTCTTGCCGCTCTGGACGACCGGCGGAACGCTGATGGTCGGCTTCGAGAGGATGCAGGTGACGGTGATGTTGATCGCGCCGCTGTTCGAGCTGCCGCACGCGTTCATCATCTGAATCCAGAACGTGTTGAGGCCCGTGGTGAGCGTGACGTCGGACGGAAGCGTCGGCGTCGTGGCGCCGGCGAGCGGATGGGATTGATCGCCCGGCTGCCCCTGGTACCACTGCATCGAGGTCGCGCCGTTGATCGTCAGCGTGACGTTGGGACTCTCGCCGATGTTGAGCGTGATGTTCTGCGGCGGATTGGAGATCGACGGGAGCGGGCAGACGCCGTTGATGCTGATCGTGGCGGCGTCGCTCTGGACGCTGCCGCACGCGTTGAAGACGAGAACCCAGAAGGAGGTCGGCTGCGTTAGCGGAGGCGTCGTGAAGGTCTGCCCCGAACCGTTCGGCGCCTGATTGCTCTGGTCGCCCTTCGGACCGATGTACCACTCGTAGTTGAACGGCCCCACGCCGCCCGGCGTGACCGAGAGCGTCGCCGTGGCGCCGCTGTTGATCGAGGAGCCCTGCGGCTGCGTGGCGATCGTGGGAGGGTTGCACTGGATCGGGGTGATGGTGATCGTGGCGGAGTTGACGTCTCCGCACGCGTTCATGACGTGGACCCAGAAACTCTTCGTCTGCGTGATCGGCGGCGTTTGGTAGGTCGAATTCGTGGCGCCGCTGATCGGGCTCGAATTATCGGGAGCCGAGCCGTTGTACCACTG
>DASYSN010000417.1:0-4756 GCA_036003305.1 Thermoanaerobaculia bacterium | reverse complement strand
ATCCTCTGGGACCTGAAGGAAGCCTCGGTCCGCGAGGTGCAGGAGGCAATCCATGAACGCAAGCGGCCCGCTTACACGACCGTGCAGACCATCTTTGCGCGGCTGGAGGAGAAGGGGGCCGTCCGGCGGACGAAGAAGATCGGCAATGCCTTCCTGTTCGAGCCGCTCATCGAGCGGACCTCGGTGTATCGGCGGATGATCGATGAATTTCTCGATCTCTTCGGCGGCTCGGCTCAGCCGGTCGTCGCGCGGCTGGTCGAGACAGGCAAACTCACCCTCGAAGACCTGAAGGCGCTCGAGGACGCGAAGAAGAAGCCATGAGAGTCGTGGCGCGTGTGGCGGCGGATTACTGGCCGGAGGTCGTCGCACATCTGTGGTCGTCGACCATCTTTCTCGCGTTGGTCCTTCTCGCTCTCTTGCTGGTGCGATCGCGGCTGACGGCGAGCGCGCGGTTCGCGCTCGTCTTCATCGGCATCCTGAAATTCGCGATCCCGGCCGCGCCGCTCACACGCTTGATCCGGTCGATCACACCGATGCCGGTGGTCCGTGCCGTCCCGATGGCCGTTCTCGCGGGAGCGTTTCCGCCCGCGCCGGCCGGTACGGAGCACAGCGTCTGGCCGGCCATTCTCCTGGCGATCTGGATCGCCGCAGCATTGGCGATCGTCGTCCGCTTCTCGCTCACCCGTCACCGCCTCGTTTCGCTTGCGACGCGAACGGCACTTCCGCCGAACACGCGCGAAGCCGCAGCCCTCGACCGCGCCCGCCGATCCCTCGGCATCGCATCGAGCATCGACATCGCGCGTTGCGCATTTCCCGAAGCTCCCGCGGTCCTCAGAATCTTTCGGCCGGTGGTCGTTCTGCCGGCCGATGGTTGCGATGACTTGTCCGATGGGGAGTTGGAGTCGCTGCTTCGCCACGAGTGTGCACACGTGGCGCGGCACGACAACGCCATCGCCCGCATCGAGTCTCTCGTCGCGGCGCTGTTCTGGTTTCACCCGCTGATCTGGATTGCGCAACGGATCGCCGCGGTGGAGCGGGAGCGCGCGTGCGACGAAGCGGTCGCGTCCGACGCTGACGAGCGGAAGACGTATCTGGCCGCGCTCTACAAGTTCTGCCATGCCTCGATCGCGCCACGGCTGCCAGGCGTCTCGTGCATGGCCACCGCGAAGTTGAAGGAAAGGATCGATCACATCATGAACTACCCGGCTCTGAAGGCACTCTCGCCACCGACGAGGCGCGTCGCCTCGCTCGCGTCATTCATTCTCTTCCTCTTCACGTTCGCCTCGGCGCTCGTCGCTGTCCCGCGCGCGTCGAGCGGTGACAGCAGCGGCGATAAGCCTTACAAAACGCAGTTCACCGCTCACAGGAACGGCAACACCCTCGAGATCGTCGTTAGTGCAATCGACAACAGGACGCAGGAAGTCGTTGCACAGCCGAAGCTCATCCTCGGCATCGATGGGCCGGGCGCGCGGGCAAAAGCGGGCCGCACGCTCCCTTCGGGCTGGCAGGTCGAGGTGGAGGCCGACGCCGTACCGGATCATGACCACCGCCATCAGTTCGTCGTCAGCACCGCCATTCGCGAGAACGGAAACCTCGTGCAGCAAGAGGAGATCGGCTCCGCCGGCGTCTACACCGGTCAGCCGATCAGCCTCTCGCTACTCAACGCCGATCTCCGCGACGTGTTCGGCACGTTCGCCAAGCTCACCGGCACGGACATCCAGGTCGACCCAGGCATCGAAGGGACGGTATCGGTCTCCTGGAAGAACGTCCCGTGGGATGAAGCGTTCGACTCCCTCCTCGAAGACCACGGCCTGACGTACAAGATGGAAGGCAAGGTCATTCACGTTTCGAAGAAGTAACCCTAGGCGCCGGCGGCGACGCCGTCGTCTCTTTTCGGCTGCTCCCGACCAATTTTCGCGCGTGTTCCACAATGTACGGCGCGGTGAGGTGGAAGTGCTCCATGAGCTCCGCGGGTTTTCCCGATTCGCCGAACCGGTCCTGCATCCCCACGCGGAGAAGCGGCAACGGCTCGTGCTCGCCGAGGAGCTCGGCGATCGTGCCGCCCAACCCGGCGGCCGCCTGAGCCTCTTCGGCGGTGACGACTCGACGCGTCTTTCGCACGCTCGCCAAAATCGTTTCTTCATCGAGCGGCTTGATCACGGCGCAGTTGATGACCTCGGCCTCGATGCCTTCCCGCGATAATTGTTCCGCGGCGATCAACCCCTGATACACCATCGGCCCGCACGCGATGATCGTCACGTCGCCACCTGCGCGCATTACGAGAGCCTCATTGAGAGCGAACGGGGTCTCTTTCGTCGACACCACCGGCGTTTTGTCGCGCGCCAGACGGATGTAGGCTGCTCCCTCGAATGCCGCCAGAGCAATGGTCGCTTTCTCCGCTTCGATGCTGTCGCACGGCACCACGACGCACATCCTCGGCAGCACACGCATCAGCGCCAGGTCTTCCAGCATCTGGTGTGTCGCGCCGTCAGGGCCGACCGAAACACCGGCGTGCGAGCCGGCAATCTTCACGTCCGCTTCGTTGAGGCAGACGGTGGTCCGGATCTGTTCCCAGTTCCGCCCCGGAGAGAACGCGGCGTAACTCGACACGAAGGGGATCTTCCCGGCCACCGCCAACCCGGCCGCCGCCGTGACCAGGTTTTGCTCCGCGACGCCGACCTCGATGAAGCGGTCAGGGAAGTCTTTGGCGAAGCCGTCCATGTGCGTCGATTCGGTCAGATCGGCGCACAAGGCCACGACGCGCTTGTCCTTGCGGCCCGCCGCCACGAGGCCGCGACCGAAACCCGATCGGATCGGTTCCTGCTCGACGTCCTTTTCATAGAGCCGCGGGTTGAGGTGCGGGTCCTTCACTGGTGCTCGCTCTCGATCCGCCCGCCCAACGTGCGGAGCTCGTGCAACGCCTTTCGTGCTTCCTCGGCATTCGGCGGCTTGCCGTGCCAGTGGAAGTCATACTCCATGAAATCGACTCCCTTGCCGGGGATGGTGTGGGCGATGATCATGACCGGTTGATTCTCGATCGTCTTCGCGGTGTGGCAGGCGTCGATGATCTGCGTGAAGTTGTGGCCGTCGATCTCGATCACGTGCCAGCCGAAGGCTTCCCACTTCTTGCGTAAGTCTTCGAGCGGCATGACGCGTTCCGTCGGCCCGTCGATCTGAATGTTGTTTCGATCGGTGATCGCGATGAGATTCGCCAGCTTGTATTTCGCGGCAAACATCGCCGCCTCCCATGTGTTCCCCTCGTCCTGCTCGCCGTCGCTCATCGCGCAGAAGACCCAGCGATCCCGGATTCCGTCCATCTGCCATGCCTTGGCGATGCCGGAAGCCTGCGACAGGCCGGAGCCGAGCGGGCCACTGGTCGTCTCCAAACCCGGAAGTCGCGTGCGGTCCGGATGCCCTTGCAGGCGCGAGCCGAACTTGCGCAGGGTCATCAACTCCTCGAGCGGAAAGTAGCCCGCCCGCGCCATCGTGGCGTAGCGCACCGGCACGATGTGCCCGTTGGAGAGGATCAGCCGATCCCGTTCGGGCCAGTCGGGATTTTTCGGATCGTGCCTGAGGACGACGAAATACAGCGCCGTGAAGATGTCGGCCATCCCGAGCGGCCCGGCGGAGTGCCCGCTGCCCGCCTCGACCAGCATCTTGATGATGTCCTGCCGGATCGTGTTAGCCAGCTCTTCCAACTCGGCGGTCGTCATCGACTAACCCGCGTGCAACTAGTGCTCCATTGGGGGGTTAGCGTCAGCATTTCTAGCAGTTCCGACCATGTTCCGGCGGATCCGACGGATGTTCTAGCGGTTCCGAGGGATGTTCTAGCGGTTCCGATTCATGTTCCCGTAGTTCCGAGGCATGTTCCGGCAGTTCCGAGGGATGTTCTCGCGGTTCCGGGGGATCTTCCAGCCGTCCGAGTGATGTTCCAGCGGTGCCGAGGCACGTTCCGGCGGTTCCGCGGTGTGTTCCCGCAGTTCCGCGGCGTGTTCCCGCGGTTCCGGGGCATGTGCCAGCGGTTCCGCGGCATGTTCCGGCGCAGCCGACAGTGGCACACTCTCCGCTACACATCCGATTGTGTAGAATCGACGAAATGGCCACGAACCTCGCGATCGACGATCGTCTCCTCGAAGAAGCACAACGAATCGGCGGCCAGCGAACCAAGAAAGCTACGGTCACCGAAGCTCTCGAGGAGTACATTCAGCGCCGCAAGCAGGCCAAGATCCTGGAGCTCTTCGGCACCGTGGACTTCGATCCGGCGTACGACTACAAGAAACAGCGGCGTAAGTCGTGAGGGTGCTCGTAGACACGCCGATCTGGTCGCTCGCCTTGCGCCGCCGAAACCGGGCTGCCGATGACTCAGCGGCTGCTGAACTGGCATCACTCATCCAAGACGGCCGAGCCGCGCTGATCGGCGCAGTCCGCCAGGAGTTGCTATCTGGAATCCGTGAGCGCGTTCACTTCGAGAGTGTGCGAGATCACCTGCGGGCGTTTCCGGACGTGGAGGTCACGCGCGACGACTACGAGCAGGCCGCGTCGTTCTTCAACGTTTGCCGCACCAAAGGCATTCAGGGCTCGAACACCGATTTCCTGATCTGCGCCATCGCCTCCCGCATCGGCTCTCCGATCTTTACGACAGACGCGGATTTCACGCACTTTGCCGGGCTGCTTCCCATCAAGCTTCACGCGGCTGAGCCAATCTGACGCCCATGCGCGATCTCGACCTCGGCCACGGCATCACCCTCCCCGCGAG
>DASYSN010000416.1:0-5225 GCA_036003305.1 Thermoanaerobaculia bacterium | reverse complement strand
ACGCGGTCGCGCCGAGGAGCAGCATCGCCGCGAAAAACGTCAGCGGCAATCCGAATGACCGCAGCCGCACTTGTTGCCGGCGCTCTTTCCGTTCTTGCAATCGTCCGAACAGTATCCGTCGGAACGGATCTGGCTGCCGCTGCATTGGCATCCCTGATGCCGGCATTTTGTCTCAGGCATTTCGATCTCCTTTCGCCTCTTGTCCTTCATATTTCGAGCCGATTGGCGCAGAACGTGCGCTGAACTCATCAGGAACATGACGACTCCCGACGTACTCGTGATCGAGGATGAGACTCCTCTGCTCAAGCTGATCGCCACGGCGCTCCGGCACGAGAACCTGACGGTCGCGACCGCGAAAGACGGCGCCGAGGGGATCGAGTGCCTCAGCCGTGAGAAGTACGGCGTCGTCCTGCTCGATCTGATGATGCCGCGCGTCAACGGATGGGAAGTGATCGATTGGCTGAAGAGGCATCCGGACCGCCGGCCGCACTCGCTCATCGTCGTCACCGCCGCCGACCGGAACATCTTCGCCGACCTCGACCCGCGAATCGTGAATGCGATCATCGTCAAGCCTTTCGACACGTGGGAGCTCGCCGGCTACGTCAAGCGGTGTTGCAGCCACAACGGCACCGGCGACGATCGCCGCCACAGGCGCGTTGTCGGGCTGATGTGAGGTGGCGCTCTCCTTGCCAGAGTGATCTGTCGTGGCATTCGTGCTGTTCGCGATCGCATCGATCGGCTGGGCGATCACGTTATTGCTCTGGGCGATCACACGAACGCGCCGCGCCGTGACACCGATGTGGATCCTCAGCGCGGTCGTGCTCGTCGCCGGGGCGATGTCGCTCGCGGGCGACGTGCGATCGATCGCCGGCGTCATTCGAGCACCGGACGCGGACGTCCGCATCCGCATCATCAAGCGTCCGACGTGGTGGCAGCTCGAGTACGCACGCGGCGGCGTCGCGTTCACGACTGCGGACGAGCTGCACATCCCGACGCGCGAACGTGTCGCGCTCACATGGGTCGGCATCAAGGTCCCTTCCTCGGAGAGTCTGATCGTGGAGGCAGCGCCGGTCGTCCGGCGCATCGAGAAGCTGCGCGTCGTCGCCGATGACCGCGACGCATTTGATCGCTGGTTCGCGAACGAAGCGAAAGCTGCCGCGCCTCCGCAAGCGCAGGGATTCGTCTTCCGCAACGCCGGCTGCAGCTACTGCCACGTCGTCCGCGGGATCGCAAACGAGGCGTATCGCGTCGCGCCCGACCTCACGCACTTCGCGTCGCGCGCGAAGATCGCGACGACCGACTATCCGAACAACAAAGGGATGCTGAGCGGCTGGGTGGCGCACTCGCGCGGACTCGATCGCCGCAGCGAGATGCCCGGCAATCCGCTCGCTCCCGCCGATCTTCACGCCGTCGTCGCGTTCCTCGAGACGCTGCACTAGGACGATGGAACTGCAACCGCACGAACGCGTCCTCGCCGGCTGTTTCCGGCTCTGCGTGCTCTCCACGCTCGGCATCCTTTTCCTCGGCGCCGCCGCGCTCTTCGCCGCCTGGCGCGTCGGCAAGGCAGACGAGCTCCCACCTGGCTATCTAGGCTCCCCCGACCGCGGACGCGTCCTCGTGTCCCGATACGGCTGCCCCGCCTGTCACGTGATCACCAAGGAAGACGCCAAAGGCCTCGTCGGCCCCCCGCTCACCGGCTTCTCCAACCGCAGCTACATCGCCGGCCGCTTCCCCAACGAACCAATCGACATGCAGCAGTGGCTGCAGCACCCGCAAGCAATGAAGCCAGGTACGTCGATGCCCGACCTCGGCGTCACACAACGCGACGCGATCGACATTGCGGCGTACCTGGCGACATTGCGGTGAGCTACTCCTCCTTCGGCGGATTCGGATCCAGGCCGTGTTCGTGGTGGTACAGCTCCTCGGACATGCGGCCGTCGATCCACGCGAAGTTCATCGGGTAGACGTCGGGGTCGAAGATGACGTGGTAAAGGTGCCAGATGAGGATCGACATCGTCGCGAGGACCGCTTCGAAGAGGTGAATGACGGTCGCGACGTCGACCCACCAGCGCGGCGATCCACGTCGTCACGGTGACGGAGAACCAGATCACGAGGCCGGTGACGGCCATGACGATGGTCCCCCACATGCCGGCCCAGTACTCGAGCTTCTCCGCGTAACCGAAGCGGCGGAACTCGGGCTTCTTGTCCGACCAGCCGAGGTAGAAGAAGTAGACGCGGACGACGTCGGTGATGTCGGAGAAGCGCGGGAAGAAGTCGATGAGACCCTTGCGGCCCTCCTTCGTTCCGACCATGTATCCGAGGTGATAGAGGCCGAGCGCCATCATGCCGATCGCCGCGATGCGGTGGACCCACCGGCGAATCGCCTCGGTCACGAACGCCATGCCGAGCCACGAGTTCGGCCAGATCAGCGCGAAGCCGCTCAGCACGAGGATGAAGAACGTCGTGAACATGATGCAGTGCTGGATGCGCTGGTTCTTGTTCATCCGCACGACGGTGCGCTTCGAGTTCTTCCGGCGCTGGCGCACCTTGTAGAGCCACACCAGGAAGTTGTGCGAGAGCATGAACCACGCGGCCCCGAGGATCGCCGCGATGTAGATCCACTTGATCCAGGTGATGACTTTCGTCGGAACGTCGCCGTGAAGCCCGCCGGTGACGTGGACATTGCCCTTTGCGAAATCTTCCTGCGCGCCTTTGTGGCACTTGCCGCAGGTGACGGGAAGGTTCTTCTTGTTCGTCGGCGACTGCGGATCGCTCGACGGCAGGATCTCGTGCGCGCCGTGACAGCTCGCGCAGTCGGCGGCGGTCTTCGAGCCCATCTGGCGCGCCATGCCGTGGTAACTCGTTGCGTATGACCCGACGCGCTCGACCGGAACGGCGAACTCCTGTGTCAGGCGAACGCTCTCATGGCAGTGCGCGCAGCTCGCGCGCGGCCCGCGCTCGGTATCGGACGTGCGCGAGATCGCGTGGATACCGTGGCAATCGCCGCAAACAGGCGCCATCCAGTTGCCTCTGGCGAGCGCGGTTCCGTGGAGGCCGTTGCGATACTGAATCGCGGTGACGGGGTGGCACTTGCCGCAGGTGTTGCTGACGTTGAACTTCGAGATCGGCGACTGCGGATCGCTGCCGAGGACGATCGTGTGAGCGGAGCCGTGGCAGTCGACGCAACCGGGACCATGCTGTCCCTGCTTCAACCCTTTGAAGTGCACGCTTCCGGTCCACGCGGTGACGACCTGCTCGTGACACAGCGAGCAGTCGACCGCTTTCGGTTTCACTTCATGCGGAGCGGCGGTGATGTTGGAGTGACAATTCGTGCAGGGGAGCTTGCCGTGAACCGACTGCGCGAACTTCGGCGCGGATACGGTGTCGTGGCAGCCGAGGCACTCGTCATTCGTGGGAGGTGCGGCTTGAGCGAGACCTGCTGCGAGGAAGAGGTAAAGGATGCCGGCGATTGCGGCGTTGCGCATGTGAACCACCTCGCGCGACATTCCGCACTGGTTGAACGGCGATGAGAAGCGAGGCGGTCACGGCAACAACGTGACGTGCAACAACCTGTGACAGGTGTCACCCAAGGAATGCGATACGGGCGTATGTTGTCTTCGGTAACGCGATGAGTCCTCATCGACGGCTTTCGGCAGGCGCGGCGGCGCTGATCTTCTTCGCGATCTTTTTCGCGCTGCCGCTCTATGCCGCGACGACGATGTGCTCGATGCCGTGCTGCCACCACGGCGCGACCGGCAAGGTGCTGAAGAACGACCTGCCGGGCTGCTTCGGCAACGAATGCGTCATCACCACGGATGACGTCACGGTGAAGGCGGTATCGCGTTACGTGGCGCCGGCGCTGACGGGCGTCGTGCACGTGGCAACGGCGATCGTCGCGGTCACTGCTGACGCGCAGACGTTCGCCGCGGCTTCTCCGCCGCGAAGTGACCCGCCGCTCAATCTGCTGAACTCCGTCTTCCGCATCTGATCGCGTCTCCCCCGCTCTGCGTTCCCGCAGTACGCCAGGAGACCGTTCCATTGCTTCCTCTCATTCTTGCTTTACAGCTCGTCCTTCCTGACGCGGCGCTCGACCGCGCCGTCAGCGAGGCGATCGCGCGCGCGCCGGAGACGACGGTCGCGCGGGCGGACACCGAAGCCGCGCGGCGGCGCATCGAGCCGGCGCGCACGCTTCCCGATCCGATGGCGTCGCTCACATGGGACGGCGACCGGAAGATGGTCAGCGCCATGGCATCGCAGGCGCTGCCATGGCCGGGGAAACTCGCGCTGAATGCGCGCGCCGCCGAGGAGGACGCGAACGCCATCGAGTCGTCGGAGACGCGGCGCGCGGCGCTCACGATCGAGGCGCGGGTGCGCAACGCGTACTACGACCTCGCCGTGGCGCACGCGGTGCGTCATCTGATCGTCGAGCGCCGCGAGACGGCGGAGGACATCGAGAAGATCGCGCGGAGCCGTTATGCCGCGGGCCTCGCGCAGCAGCAGGACGTCGTGCTGGCGCAGGTCGAGATCGTCCGCGTCGGCGAACAACTGAACGCGCAGGATGCGCTGATCGCTGCGCGAGGCTACGAACTGGCGGCGCTCGTCGGGCATGACGTGGAGCCGGGTTCGATTCCGTTCGACGAGAAGATCCCGCCGGTCGATGAGGTGATCGCGGCGGCGCTGCAGCGGAACGCGGAGTTGGCCGGCGCGCAGGCGTCCGTCGATGCGGCGAAAACGCGCGTTGCGCTCGCGAAGAAGAATCTGCTGCCCGACTTCGTCGTGAGCGCCGGTCCGATGATCGGGTCATTTCGCAGAACATTCGGCGTTGGCGGCGGGATCACGCTGCCTCTCTTCGCCGAGAAGAAGCAGCGCAACCAGATCGGCGAGGCTGAGGCGCGGGTGACGGCGGCGACGGCGGCGATCGACGCGCTGAAACGCGACATCACGATCCGAACGCGCGACCGCGCGGCGTCGCTCGACGCTGCGACGAAGACGGCGATTCTCTTCAAGGAGAAAGTGCTGCCGCTCGACGAGCTGTCGATGCAGTCCGCCCTCTCCGGATATCAGGCGGGGAAGCTGCCATTCGTGACGGTGCTCGACGCGCTGCACATGCTGCACGACGACCAGGTCGCGCACCTCACCCACATCGTCGACGCCGCGAAGTGGCGCGTCGCGATCGAAGAGGCGAAACCATGAAGACGAAATTGCCGTGGATTCTGGTGGTGGTG
>DASYSN010000415.1:0-4541 GCA_036003305.1 Thermoanaerobaculia bacterium | reverse complement strand
CATCGTGCGCGGCGAGAGATGCGCGATCAGGTTGTAGAACCCCTGCTCGCCGGCCGAGTCGATGAGGAACTGCTTCCGTCCGCCGAACATCACGCCCTTGACCTTGCAGATCTCGGGATTCGGTCCGACGAGGACTTCCTTTCCATCGAGCCGCGGCAGGGGAGCGGACGTTCCTTTGCGTTCGAGGAGGAGAGACATTACGACAGATTCTAGTCTCGAAAGAAGCGGACGAACGTGAAGAACAGCGCCGCCCCGGTCGGTAGGAGTGCGAGAACGCCGAATACTGCAACGAACAGGATCAGATCGCCGAAGGCATACTGCCGCTCGCGGCCGAGGCTTCGGCCGGATCCGTGGTGGCGATATGAACCGCCACAGCCGCCGACGCGATCACGAACGCTGCGACATATCCGGCGAGCACCATGCCGGCTTTCGCGTAGCCTCTCACGCGATCATTGTGTCACGAGGCCGGATACGCCATCGTCGTGAGCAGCGCGTTCTCCGACTGCCGTGAGTCGAGCCGTGTGTGCTGGACGATGATCGGGACGTCGGAGACGATGACGCTCGAGTAGTCGGTGCCGCGCGGGATTTGCTCGGGATCGGAGAGGTCGTTGAAGCGGACGTGCTTAGTGCGCCGGGCGCCGACGGTGATGCGGTACGGGCCCACCGGATCACGGTCGGAGAAGTAGATTGTGATCTCGACGTGCGCGTCGGTGTCGTTCGTATTGAGGATGCACGCCGTCTCGTGGCTCGTGAACTCCGGCTCCGGCCCGTTGCTCCAGGCGGGGATATAACCCTCCGCGATCGCCCAAACGCGCGCGCCAATTGCTTGTCGTTCCATGGTTGATGCCGATGCAACGTGTGAGCCCTTCCCGCTGGTCGCGACGCTTGTTGATCGCAGCGCTCGCCGCGGCCGCCATGTGCGTCGCGGTCTACCTCGGCCTGTATCAACTCCGAGTGATCGCGACGGTGTGGGATCCGCTGTTCGGCCGCGGATCGGAGCTGGTGCTCGACTCGCGGGTCTCGCAGGCGATCCGCAGGTTCACGATCGTGCCTGATTCGATCCTCGGCGCTGTCGCGTACGGATGCGAGTTGATCTTTGCGCTCATCGGTTCGACGGAGCGATACCGGCGGCACCGCTGGCTCGTGCTCCTCTTCGGTGTGAACAGCGCGGCGCTGGCGGTCGCCGCGCTGGCGCTGGTCGCGCTGCAAGCGTTCGTCATCCACGCCGGCTGCTTCTTCTGCCTCGCCTCAGCGGGCTGCTCGCTGACCATTGCCGGGTTGGCCATCGAAGAAGTTCGCGCCGCCGCTTGACACCCCTGCTGACCCCGCCTAAACTCCGCCCATCCAAAAACCGACCGGCTGGCCGGTAAATACCGGAGGGATCATGTTCAACCGCCGATGTGCGTTCGCAATCCTCGCGGCCGCCCTTGTCCTGATGTCCGTCCCCGCGTTTTCCCAGGTCGATACAGGGATCATCGAAGCGGTCGCCCTCGATCAATCGAAGGCGGCGCTTCCCGGCGTCACGGTGACTGTCTCCCGTCCGGAGACCGGTTTCCAGACGGCCGGTATCACCGACACGGCCGGTCTCGCGCGCTTTCCGGCGCTCCGTCCCGGCAGCTATCTCGTCTCGTTCGGCCTCGAAGGCTTCGCGACGGTGAAAGAGCAGAAGGTCGCGCTCCTCGTCGGCCAGACGGCGAAGTTCTCCGTCACGATGCGGCCGGCGGCGAGCGAGAGCATCACGGTCGTCGCGGAGGCGCCGATCGTCGACCTGCACAAGAGTGACTCGTCGACGAACATCCTTCCGCAGCAGATCGAGTCGCTTCCGGTCGCCGACCGCCAGTTCGAGCGCCTCGCGTTCATCGCGCCGGGCGTGCAGCGCGAGCGCGGCGGTTTCCGCTTCATCAACGGCGGTCCGGTCGTCGGCGCGGGCGGTAACGCTTCGCAGACGACGGTCATGGTCGACGGCGTCGATCTCACCGACGACGTGAACGGCCTCTCCCGTGCCCGCTTCAGCCAGGACGCGGTCCGCGAGTTCCGCGTCATCCAGAACCGCTTCGACTCGGAGATCGGCGGCTCGGCCGGCGGCGCGATGTCGATCGTCACGAAGTCGGGGACGAACGACCTCCGCGGCAGCCTCTTCGGCTTCTTCCGCGACGCCTCGCTGCGCAGCAAAGGCGCGCTCGATCTCGAAAAGAACAACGACTACTCGCGCCACCAGCTCGGCTTCACGCTCGGCGGCCCGATCACGCGCGACAAGCTCTTCTTCTTCACGTCGCTCGAAGCGATCCACGAGAACAACATCGTCCTCTTCCGTCCGGGCGGAGCGTTCGCCTCGCAGGCGGCCGACGTCAGCCACCCGTTCTCACAGACGCTGCTCTACGGCGGCGTGGACGCGAACTTCAACCCGCAGATGACCGGCGGCGCGAAGGTCGTTTACGAGAAGTACACCGAGGACAACTTCCGCGTCGGCGGCGTCTCCGATCCGTCCTATGGCCAGACGCTGGAGCGGAAGAACTGGAACACCACGTTCGAGCACAACACGGCGATCTCGGCGAATTCGTCGAACGAGGCGCGCGCGCAGTTTGGCGCCCGCCGCTTCTTCGAACCGACGAACACCCGCACCGGTCCCGCCGAGTGGTACTCCTCCGGCAACACGCTCCAGACGGGCACGAACATCCTCGGCGACCTCCTCGGCTCCGGCACGATGTGGGAAGCCCGCGACACCTATCACCACAGCTTCACGACCGGCCGCTCCTCGCACGATTTGAAGGCCGGCCTTTCATACATGCACGATCACGAGCGCTTCCGCCTCGACACGTACCAGAACGGGCTGTTCCTCTACCTGACGGATACGAAGGCGCTTCCGCTCGCGTACGCCTACGGCGTCGGCTCGTCGGACGTCGCGACGAGCACGAATCTGATCGGCGGGTTCGTCGAAGACGGCTGGCGTCCGAGCACGAATCTCCTCGTGAACCTCGGCGTCCGCTACGACCTCGACACGAACGGCAACAACGCCGGCTTCACACACCCGCTGATCCCGACGCCGCGCAAGCGCGACACGAACAACTACCAGCCGCGCGCGGCGTTCACCTATGATCTGAAGGGCGACGGCACGAACATCCTCCGCGGCGGCGCCGGGATCTTCACCGGCCGCATGCTCCTCGTGCCCGCGCTCAGCGAGCTGCAGCAGAACGGCGTGACCGGCCGCGTGACGTACACGCGCATCAACGGAGCGCTCCTCGGCTTCCCGTCGCTCGCGCTCGATCCGAACAATCCGACCACGACTGGCATCGTCTCGAAGCCGGCGATCACGCTCCTCTCTCCGACGTACAAGAACCCTGACGCGAAGCAGGCGTCGCTCGGATACACCGTCAAGCTCGGCGAGTCGCGGATGTACTTCGACACCGAGGGGATCTACGTGAAGGGCGAGAACGAGATCTTCATCCGCGACATCAACTGGAGCGGCAACGCGACGCACGTGCGTCCGATCACGCAGTACGACCAGGTGAACATGTACACGAATGACGGGCACTCGCAGTACAAGGCGCTCGTCTTCAGCCTCAACGGAAACGTGCGGCAGGCGGACCTCCTCACCGCTTCGGTGACGATGGCGCGCAAGAAGAACCTCAGCGACGACTTCTCGCCCGACTTCCCGACCGGCTATCCGAACGATCCGGCCGATCCGGAAGGGGAGTGGGGCCGTGCACGCGGCGATGAGCATTTCCGCTTCGTCGCGAGCGGCGTCTTCCACGCGCCGTGGAAGCTGACCGTCGCGCCGATTCTCGAGTACGGCTCCGGACAGCCGTGGACGCAGCGTCTCGGCTACGACTTCAACGGCGACGGCAAGAACTCGGACCGCGCTGTGGGCGTCGGCCGCAACACGATGGAAGGGCCGAAGTTCAAGTCGATCTCGCTGCGCCTGACCAGGGACATCCCGTTCTCCGGCTTCGGCTCGGCGCAGATCATCGCCGAGGCGTTCAACCTGACGAACTTCAAGAACTACGACGTGCAATCGGTGCAGGGCGGGCAGTACCTCAGCGGCCCGACGATCGCGAATCCGAAGGCGGCGTTCGTCGCCAATCCGAGCTACGGGAAGTACCTCGCGACGCTTTCGCCGCGCGAGATCCAGCTCGGCATCCGGTGGGTGTATTGATTAGCACATGGATCTGAACCTGAAGGACAAAGTCGTCATCGTCACCGGTGGCGCGGCTGGAATCGGCCGCGCCACCGCGGAACGGTTCGAAAGCGAAAGGGCGCGGGTCGTCGTGTGGGACGTGACGGGGGATCACACCGTCGACGTCACGAATCGTGAGGCGGTCGAAGCGGCGACGAGCGACGTCGTCGCGAAGTACGGCCGGATCGACGTGCTCGTGAACAACGCGGGGATCACGCGCGACGCACAGCTCGTGAAGTACAAGGACGGGCAGGTGGTCTCGACGATGGACGACGCGGCATTCGACGCCGTCATCAACGTCAATCTCCGCGCCGTCTTCCTCTGCACGCGCGCCGTCGTGCCGCACATGATCAAGAACGGCGGCGGT
>DASYSN010000414.1:0-2324 GCA_036003305.1 Thermoanaerobaculia bacterium | reverse complement strand
CGGAACAAAATCACATCCCCGTCCTGCACAACGTAATCCTTCCCCTCGCTCCGCATCTTCCCGGCGGCGCGGGCAGCCTGCTCGTTGCCGGCAGCGAGGTAGTCGTCGTAGGCGATCGTCTCGGCGCGGATGAAGCCGCGCTCGAAATCGCTGTGGATCTTGCCGGCGGCCTGCGGGGCCTTCGAGCCGCGATGGATCGTCCAGGCGCGGGCCTCTTTCGGGCCGGCGGTGAAGAAGGTCTCGAGATCGAGGAGCTTGTACGCGGCGCGGATGAGGACGTCGAGGCCCGGCTCCGCGAGACCCATCTCCTCGAGAAAACCGGCGCGCTCAGCGGGCGGAAGCTGCGCGATCTGCGCTTCCAGCTCGCCGCAGATCACGACGACCTCGCCGCCTTTGTCAGCGGCAACCTTGCGCACCTTCTGCAGCAGCGGTGTCTCCTTGCCGAGGTCGTTCTCGGCGACGTTCGCGACGAAGAGCACCAGCTTCATCGTGATCAGGTTCAGCTCCGCGAGCGCGTCGCGTTCGTCATCCGCCAACTCGAGCGCGCGGAGCGGCGTCCCCTTCTCGACCGCGTCCTTCGCCTTCTCCAGCGCCGCGGCCTGCGCGGCGTACTCCTTCTGGCCGACGCGCGCGAGCCGTCCGACGCGATCGAGCTTCTTCGCGATCGCGTCGAGGTCGGCGAGCAGCAGCTCCGTCTCGATCACCTCGATGTCACGCTCCGGATCGACCGACCCTTCCACGTGCACCACGTTCGGGTCCTCGAAGCAGCGGACGACGTGGAGGATCGCGTCCGTCTCGCGGATGTTGGCGAGGAACTGATTGCCGAGCCCCTCCCCTTTCGAGGCGCCGCGGACGAGGCCCGCGATGTCGACGACCTTCAGATCGGTGAAGACCGTCTGCTTCGACTCGGCGAGCCGCGCGAGCGTGACGAGGCGTTTGTCGGCGACCGGAACGATGCCGACGTTCGGCTCGATCGTGCAGAACGGATAGTTGGCGCTCTGCGCGCCGGCGGCGGTGAGCGCGTTGAAGATGGTCGATTTGCCGACATTCGGGAGACCGACGATGCCTACGGAAAGACCCATTGCGCGCGCGTCAACGCGAGGGGTCTCAGGGCGATTCCACTGTTCCTAGGCCCTCAAAGGGCGCGCCTTGCCGCCTCCACCGCGCCGAGGAGTCCGACTTCGGGATTCACGATCACGTCGATCGGGATCGACTTCATCACGTCGGTGAAGCGTCCCTTGCGCAGGAACGACTCCACGAAGCGTCCGGTCGTGAAGTGGCGCATGTTCTTCGCGGCGATGCCGCCGGCGAGAAAAACGCCGCCGCGCGCCAGCAGCCGCAGCGCCATGTTGCCCGCCTCGGCGCCGTAGATGTCGACGAAGATCTCGAATGTGCGGTTCGCGGTCGCATCGCCTTCATCGGCAAGCTTCGCAATAGCCATCGGGATCGTTTCGTCGTATTCGCGGCTGATATCGCGAAGGAAGTCGTCGATGTTGACGAGACCCATTCCGCTGAGTACGCGCTCCCATGAGACGTGGCCGTACTTCTTCAGCAGAGCGTTGAAGAGGCGGCCCTGCTCCTCGTCCTGCGGGCCGAAGTCGGCGTGGCCCCCTTCGCCGGGGATGACGTTGTACTTCGTGCCGTCGTACACGAGCGCCGCTTCACCGAGGCCCGTACCGGCGCCGAGGATCGCGATCGGAGCGTTGGCGACGCGGGTGCCGGCATTGAGCGAAGCGAGATCGCCGGGGGCGAGGAGCGGCACGCCGAGCGCCACCGCGAAGAAGTCGTTGATGAGGATGACGCGATGGATCGAGAACGCTTCCGCGAGGCCGCTCGCCGACATGAACCATCCGGTGTTCGTCACCTCGGCGCGATCCTCGAAGACCGGCCCGGCGACCGCGAAACAGGCGGAGTCGATCTTCTTCGGCTCGGTCAGAAACGCGCGCAGCAGATCGTCGAACGTCTTGTACGCCGCCGACTCGAACCGCTGCTCGCGTACGGTCGCGCCGTCCTCCACCAGCCGGAGAAGAACCTTCGTGCCGCCAATGTCGCCCGCGATGATCCTCATGTGCGTTACGCGTTATGCGTTATGCGTTATGCGTCCGTCAACCGCAGCCGTGTCGCAACATTCCGTCATCCTGAGCCGGCGTAGCGCGGCGAAGGATCTCCAAATCCCCGCGAGCTTTCAAGCCGCCGTAGGCGGCGACTGATCCTCAGCCCCCGCCTTCAGGCGGGGGTTGTTCGCGCACAGGACGTGAGCCCGCGTAGCGGGCGGCACCTGTCGCCCGCTACGCGGGCTCGCACCTTTGTAACGGCCGTTCCCC
>DASYSN010000413.1:0-1782 GCA_036003305.1 Thermoanaerobaculia bacterium | reverse complement strand
GTTGTCGGCGCGGTCGGGATCGGTCTCGTGATTGCTGATGAAGGCGATGAGGCGTCCGTCGGGCGACCAGCTCGGGTTCTTCTCGTCCCAGTTGCCGGAGGTGAGCACCTCGCTCTTGTGCGATTCGAGGTCGAAGAGCTGTAGGTGCGCGTGCAGCGCGCTGAGGTAGCCTTCGCGGTCCTGCTTGAAGTGATAGCGGTCGATGACGATCGGCGGCGCGGTCTTGCGTTTCCAGCCTTCCTTCTTCTCCGGATCGGAGCTCGGGTCGAAGTCGTCGACGACCAGCACGAGCCGTTTGGCGTCGGGAGACCAGCCGTAGCTCGCGACGCCGCCTTTGACGTTCGTCGCCTCCGCGCCGGTCGAGCAGCCAGACCTGCGCGCCGAGCTTCTTCTCCTCTTCGTTTCCGCGTTTCGCGAGAAACGCGAGATAGCGCCCGTCCGGACTCCAGCGCGGCCGGCTCTCGCTCGTCTCCGCGGTCGACGTCAGCCGGACGCGGTCCGTACCGTCCCAGCTCACCATCCAGAGATCCGTGTCGCGCTTGTCTTTCTCGGTGTCGACCGTGCTCACGGTGTACGCGATCCAGTGCCCGTCCAGCGACACCTGTGGGTCCGATACGCCGCGCTGTTTGGCCAAATCGGCGACGGTGAGCGGATGCCGCTCCTGCGCGTGAACGACGGGCGACAACGCGATTGCAATGAGGACGGCGACGCGAAGACAGCGATTGACCATGAAGGGCAAGTGTATCTTGCCGCCCTTCGCCGTACTGTATTAGTATACGCATACAGTACGCATGCTGATCCTCGAGGACATCCGTAAGACTTATCCGGACGGCAAAGAGGTCCTCCGCGGCGTCTCGCTGACGCTCTCGTCCGGGATGCTCGGTCTCCTCGGCCCGAATGGCGCCGGGAAGACAACGCTCCTCGGGATCCTCACGCTCGCGGTCGAGCCGACGTCGGGAAGGCGAACGTATGGGTCGCTGGACGCCGGCCGGGCGCCGGACCGCCCCGCCATCCGGGCCGCCATCGGTTACCTGCCGCAGGACTTTCACCCCGTCGGCGATCTCACCGGACGCGAATACCTCACCTTCTGCGCGCGGTTGCGCCAGGTCCCTCTCACGAAACGCGCGCTCGCGGAGCGCGTCGCGCACCTCCTCTAGGCGGTCGACCTGACGTCGGTTGCCGGCCGCCGCTGCGGCGAGTACTCCGGCGGGATGCGGCGCCGCCTCGGGATCGCTCAGGCGCTGATCCATTCTCCGCAGCTCGTCGTCGTCGACGAGCCGACGGCGGGGCTCGACCCGGAGGAGCGGATTCGTTTCCGCAATCTGATCGCGGAAGCGGCGTCGTCGGTCACGGTGCTGCTGTCGACGCATATCTGCGAAGACATCGAGGCGACCTCCGATCGCATCGTGGTTCTCGCGAAAGGTGAGGTCACCTTCGACGGCGCTCCGGCGGAGTTGATCGCGCGGCGGCCCGGCGCTCGGTCGCTCGAAGAAGCGTATGCGGCGCTCCTGGCATCGGAGGAGGACGCCGTACGCGCCTGATCCTCGCGTTCGCGGCGCATGAGTGGCGCATCCGTCTGCGGTCGGGCCGCTTTGCCGCCGTGGTGTTCGCGTATGTCGCGGTGTGCGCAGTTCCGTCGTTGCTGCTTTTCCTCCTCGCCGCACGAGCGCGCTATTTCGTCGGAGCGCAGGCGTTCGCGAGCGGAGTGATGATGGTGCAGCCCCTCGCGACGGCGCTCTTCGCCGGCGTCGCCGCGATCGACGCTCTGACGCGCGAACGCGA
>DASYSN010000412.1:0-1594 GCA_036003305.1 Thermoanaerobaculia bacterium | reverse complement strand
ATGCCGGGATTGCGGTGATCCGAGAGCGCGCTGCCGTTCGGGATCGAGTACGGCCGGTTCTTCCCCCACCGGAACCCGTACGCCGACATCACGATGACCGTCGTGTCGGCGGGAAGGACCTGCATCCACTCGCCGATCATCCGATCGACCTCGGTGTAGTACGTCGTCACGGCGGCCCAATACTTCCGGTAGCCATCGGTGCTGACGCCGTCGCGGAACGGCGGATGGAACGGCGCGAAGAGGTGATTGACGGCGTCGGTGCCGTCGTACGACATCATGAAGACGAGCGGCTGCTGCTCGTTGTAGAGATTGATCGCGGCGCGGTGATCGCTCCACGACTTTGCGAGGACGTTGCGGAAGATGTTCGTTGGGTCGTGCTCGTCAGTCGCCTTGTCGTACTCCGCTTCCGAGACGGTCAGGAAGCGGCGGACCTGCTGGTAACCGATCTTCTGCGCCGGGATCGCGAGCTGCTGGACGCGCTGCTCGTATTTCGACGGCTGGATCGCCGCCGTCTGTAGCTCGACCGGCACGTCGTACGTGAACGTGTCGGGCGAGGTCGGAGGCCAAGCGGTCCACCAGTTCACGACCATCGAGTGGCGCCCGAACGCCTCGGCGATGTCCCAAAGCGCCGGCGCGCGGCGCGTGAACGCGTCGGCCGGCGCGTTCCGGTTGTGATCGATGAAGTCGAGGACGCCGTGGCGATCGGGAGGCAGGCCGGTGGCGACGGTCGTCCAGAGCATCGGCGAGACGGTCGGCTGGATGGTCTGCACCGAGCCGGTGACGCCGCCTTTCGAGAGCGCCTTCAGGTTCGGGATGTTGCCGTCGTCGCTCAGCTCGGAGAGGAGCTCCCAGTCGGCGCCGTCGATCGCGAAGATGGCGACCCGGCCGGCGACCCCGCGCGCCTCGCGCCGGAGCTCGGCCCGCTTCACTTTCAGCAGCGCATCGTGATCGGCCTCGATGCGCGCGATCTCGAACGCTGTCACTTTGAGACCGCTCTGCGCGAGGTAGGCGGTGACGGCGCGGCGCAACGGATCGCGCTGCGTGTAGAAGCGTGAGTTCGGCGCCAGCAGCTCCTCGATCGGGACGTGCTGCGTCACGGCGTTCATCGCCTCGGCGACGCGGCGGCCGACCCACGCGCTCCACCCCTGCTGCACGAGCGTCCGCGCGTCGGGCAGCGTGTCGCCGGCGATGCCGAATCGGAGCCGGTAATCGATCGTGACCGGAATCTGCTCCGCCGACTCGATCCGGACGAAGCCGTCCTTCTGCGCCCATCCGCCCCGCCGGTCGAACTCGAGCCGATAGAACTGGTTCGGCGGCAGGAAGGTGATGTGCGACTCCACGACGCGCACCTTCCCCGTCCGCTTGTCGACACCAAAGACCAGGCGCCTCGACGACGGGAGGTAGAGCGACGCGACGACGTACAGCGTGGCGAAGAGAAGGATCAGGAGCGCGAGCGCGCGCGACCAGCGAGAGCGGAACATCGGGTTGCGTTAATGCAGAGGGAAAGCCAGACGGGTTACTTCTTCCTTTTCACCAACTGCTTCACCTCGTCATTACCGATCGGGCTCTGGGCGGAGATGATCACGGCGGCCGT
>DASYSN010000411.1:0-4129 GCA_036003305.1 Thermoanaerobaculia bacterium | reverse complement strand
GACTTGCGGATTGCGACGTTGAGGATCCCGACTGTTCGTTCGGAGCCGTGGATGCCGAGGGCGCCGAGGAGAGTCGAGACCCAGCCGGAAGTGTGCGGGGCATCGAACGTTCGACCGGTGGCCTGAATGATGATCGCCGCCCAGACCGCCACCGGCAGCCAGTAATAGATGAGCCTCCTCATCGTCGCTGAGCGACAGCCTATAATCGAACGCTCCCGGTCATGCCTGAAAACGTCCAGTTCACGGTCTATCAACCGAATGTCGCTCCGCTGCACATGTCGTTCACGCAGCAGACGATCACGCTCGGTCGCGCATCCGATTGCTCGATCCCGATCCGCGACCGCTTTCTCTCGCGGCACCACGCCGAGGTCGTATTCAGCGGCGGCGAGTGGGTCGTCCGCGACTGCGGGAGCGTCAACGGAACGCTGCTGAACGGCACGCGCCTCGCCGCGCCGACTCCGCTCCGCCGCGGCGACCGCATCGGCCTCGGCGACAGCGAGGTCGTCTTCCAGGCCGAGGACACGCCGTCGCAGCTCATCGCGATCGACAGCTCGTCGCACGCGAAGAACCTCGCGATTCCGATCCGCGAGGCGCTGAGCGATCGCGAGCGGACGAGCGTCCTCGCCTCGCTCGCCGTGCAGTTCATCGAAGACCGTCCCATGAACGAGCTATTCGACTTCATCCTCGACAAGGTGATGGAGACGATGGAGCCGTCGCGATGTGCGGTCGCACTCCTGTCGGCGGACGGCCAGTCGTTCTCGGCGCTCCGCCTCCGGCGCAAGAACACCGACGACTCGAACGACCTGACGATCAGCCGGACGCTGCTCGCCGAGGTCGTCGAGGAGCGGAACGTGATCGCGTTCGTCGACAGCGCGCTCGACGACCGTCTCGCGAAAGCGCAGTCGATCGTGATGCAGCAGATCCGCTCGGCGGTCTGCGCGCCGCTGCTCGTCGGCGACGCGGTCCTCGGCGTGCTGTATCTCGACTTCCAAGCGAACCGCGGAGCGGTGACGCATGAAGACGTCCGCCTCGTGGCGCAGATCGCGCGTTTTGCGGCGGTCAAGCTCGAGACGACGCGCCTTCGCGAGGAGGCGATCGCAAAGGCGAAGATGGACGAGGAGCTGCGGACGGCGTATCGCATCCAGAGCCGGCTGCTTCCGACGGAGCTGCCGGTCGTCGATGGCTACGTCTTCGCCGGCGTGAACAAGCCGTGCAAGACGGTGAGCGGCGACTACTACGACGTAATGGTGCGGCCCGACGGCCGGATCTACTTCGTGATCGCGGACGTCAGCGGGAAGGGAATCACGGCGGCGCTCGTGATGTCGGCGCTCGCGACGGCGTTCAACATCTTCGCGCGCACCGATCCAACGCCCGCGGACCTGATGCGCGATCTCAATCAGATGCTCGCGCCGAAGACCGCGCCGTCGAAGTTCGCGACCGTCTGCGCCGGAGTGCTGCACCCGAAGAGCGGTCTGATCGAGTACACGAACGCGGGGCATGTGCCGCCGCTCCTTTTGAAGGAGGGTGGTGTGACGGCGCTGTCGTCGACCGACATGGTGGTCGGCCTCTTCACCGCGGCGACCTACCGCACGCAAACGGCGCAGCTCGAGCGCGGAGACTCCCTCGTGCTCTTCACGGACGGAGTGACCGAGGCCGAGGATGAGCAGGAGCAGGAGCTCGGATTGCAGTCCGTCTGCGACCTGCTCGCGACCAAACGCACCACCGCGCCGGAGCTCCTCGACACCATCGACGACCACGTCCGCGCCCACATCGGCGACCTCCCCGCGGGAGACGACGTCACGATGCTGGCCCTGACGCGGACGTGAGTCGCCGTAGGCGGCGAAAGATCCGTAGCCCCCGCCTTTAGGCGGGGGGACTGCGATGACGTACATGGACGCCAGCCCGTGTAGCGGGCGGCACCCCCTCTGTCGCCGGCTACGCCGGCTCGCACCGATGGACGTGACGGGTCCCCGCCTGAAAGCGGGGACTGGGGATCTCACGCCGCCTACGGCGGCTCACTTGACGCGCAACATCGTCCAATTCGCGCCGTCCCACATCAGCGTGGCGGTGATGCGGACGTGAGTCGGGAGTTGGGGTTCGCCGTCGCCGTAGGCGGCGAAAGATCCGTAGCCCCCGCCTTTAGGCGGGGGGGACTGCGATGACGTAGATGGACGCCAGCCCGTGTAGCGGGCGGCACCCTCTGTCGCCGGCTACGCCGGCTCGCACCGATGGACGTGACTGGTACCCCGCCTGAAGGCGGGGGCTGGGGATCTCACGCCGCCTACGGCGGCGTCACTTGACGCGCAACGTCGTCCAATTCGCGCCGTCCCACATCAGCGTGGCGGTCGAGTTGTGCGTCTTGCCGAACATTTCGGCTACCGCTCCGTGTTTGAACGTGCCGCCGACCTCGGTCGGGATCCACTCCCATGTGAAGTCGGCGTCGCAGCCGTCCGCTGACTGACGGACGTTCGACGCCGTTCCCATCTTCTTCTTCGCGACCGGTACGACGTCGATGAACCCGTTGCCGCGGACGTTGAAGCGCGGATCGTCTTTCCCCTTCGTGAGCGTGACGTCGTCGCCGTCGAACTTCAGCCAGCCGCCGGAAGCGAGCTGCTTCGCGCTGTCGAGCTGCGGCGCATTCATCGCCGACTTCTTCACGGGAATCGTGACCGCGGTCTGCGTGAAATCGAGCTCGCCGAAGTCCGACGACTTCTCGATGATCGCCTGCGCATCCGCCGCACTTGGACAGCTTCTGTGTGGCGCCGGCGCCCTCGCCGGCGCGGTCGTGGCGGTTGTGTGCTTCTCACCCCCACACCCAAAGAGCAGCACCGTGACGATCAAGAACTTCCTCATTTCTTCCTCCCGCTCAGCGCCCGCACCTCGGCATCCGTGAGCGCGCGCGTCTTTCCGATTTCCAGCTCGCCGATCTCGATCGGACCGATCGCCGTGCGAACGAGCTTCAGCACCTTCCCGCCGAGGGCCTCGACCATCCGGCGAACCTGCCGGTTGCGTCCCTCGGTGATCGTGATCTCGAACACGCTCTTCCCTCCGGCCTCACGGATGCGGTGCACATCGCGTGCGGGACGCGTCGGGCCGTCGCTCAATTCGATGCCGTGCCGCAGCCGCGCGAGGTCGTCGTCGGTCAGGTGGATCGAGGCTTTGACGAGATACGTCTTCGCGATGTGAAAGTCGGGATTCGTCAGCCGCTCGGCGAACTGGGTGTCGTTCGTCAGGATGAGCAGCCCGCTGGTGTCGAGGTCGAGGCGGCCGACGGAGAAGAGATAGCGGTCGCGGTCGGGGAGGAGGTCGTAAACGGTCGGCCGCCCCTCCGGATCGCGAAGCGTCGTCAGATAGCCCTTCGGCTTGTACAGCAGCAGGTACGCGCGCGTCTCTTTCGCGAGCTTCTTGCCGTCCAGCGCGACGCGATCGCGCTCGAGATCGATCCACGCGTCGGGATTCCTGACGACCGTCCCGTTCACCGCCACCCGCCCCGCCGCAATCCAGCGCCGCGCATCCGTACGCGATGCCGCTCCCGCCTTCGACAGGACGCGTTCGAGCGTCTTCAGCGGACGCGTCCCGCTCCGCGGCTTAGATGCATGCACGTGACGATCATCACACGACATCCGTACAGGGCCGTACGTTCCCTCCGTCTACGCGACCTCAGAATGTGGATTGCCGATCACGATGTGATCGCCAGCACTACGCGAGACAACCGAAGGAGAGAACTCAAATGCGGAAAAACCTGATCGTCACCCTGATCCTCATCACGGCGGTCGCCATCCTTCCGATGGTCGCCTACGCCGACGGCGCCGCCACGTACAAGGCGAAATGCGCCGGCTGCCACGGCGCCGACGCGAGCAAGAAGCTCGACAACGTCAAGACCCTGTCCGAGGCTGATGTGGCCAAGGTCATCACGGACGGCAAGGATGCCAAGCCGATGAAGATGCCTGCCTACAAGGACAAGCTGTCGGCCGCCGAGATCACCGAAGTCGCCAAGTACCTCAAGTCGGTCAAGAAATAACTCCTCACAGTGTGGGGCGGCCCCGCAGCGGGCCGCCCAAAAGGATTGCCATGCCGATCCTCCCCCGGCTCGCTTCAACTCTGCTCGGATTCTGTCTGCTCGCCGCCG
>DASYSN010000410.1:0-10902 GCA_036003305.1 Thermoanaerobaculia bacterium | reverse complement strand
CTCTTCGAGTGCGCGCTTGATGATGTTGACGCCGACCTTCATGTCGCCCTCGGCCTTGACCGCGGTGACGGCTTCGACCGCGCGGAGCAGCGCAACGCCGCCGCCCGGAACGATGCCTTCTTCGACGGCAGCCTTGGTGGCGTGCATGGCGTCCTCGACGCGCGCCTTCTTTTCCTTCATCTCGGTCTCGGTCGCGGCGCCGACCTTGATCACCGCGACGCCGCCGACGAGCTTGGCGAGACGCTCCTGGAGCTTCTCACGGTCGTAGTCGGAGGTGGTGTCCTCGACCTGCTGGCGGATCTGCTTGACGCGGCCGGCGATCGCTTCCTTGTGGCCCTTGTCGTCCGTGTCGGTGACGATGGTGGTGTTGTCCTTGTCGATCGCGACGCGCTTCGCATCGCCGAGGTCTTCCCACTTCACGTTCTCGAGCTTGATTCCGAGATCTTCGGTGATCAGCTTGCCGCCCGTGAGGATGGCGATGTCTTCGAGCATCGCCTTGCGGCGATCGCCGAAGCCCGGCGCCTTGACGCCGGCGACGTTGAGCGTGCCGCGCAGCTTGTTGACGACCAGCGTGGCGAGCGCCTCGCCCTCGATGTCTTCGGCGATGATGAGGAACGGCTTGCCCTGACGCGCCACCTGCTCGAGGATCGGCAGGAGGTCCTTCATCGACGAGATCTTCTTCTCATAGATGAGGATCTTGGCGTTCTCGAGGACCGCTTCCATCCGCTCCGGATCGGTGACGAAGTAAGGCGAGAGATAGCCGCGGTCGAACTGCATGCCCTCGACCACTTCGAGGACCGTGTCGAGGCCGCGCGCCTCTTCGACGGTGATGACGCCGTCCTTGCCGACCTTGTCCATCGCCTGCGCGATGATCTGGCCGATCTCTTCGTCGTTGTTGGCCGAGATGGTGCCGATGTGGGCGATGTCCTTGCCCTCAACCGGCTTCGCGAGCTTGTCGATCGACTCGATGGCGGCCTTGACGGCCATCTCGATGCCGCGCTTCACGTCCATCGGGTTCGCGCCCGCGGTGACGTTCTTGATGCCCTCGCGATAGATCGCCTGCGCGAGCACGGTCGCGGTGGTGGTGCCGTCGCCGGCCGTGTCCGAGGTCTTCGAAGCGACCTCGCGGACCATCTGGGCGCCCGCGTTCTCCAGCTCGTCCTTCAGCTCGATCTCCTTGGCGACGGTGACGCCGTCCTTGGTGATCGTCGGCGAGCCGAACTTCTTTTCGATGACGACGTTGCGGCCTTTCGGGCCGAGCGTCACTTTGACGGCGTCCGCAAGCTTATTGACGCCCTTGAGGATCGACTGGCGAGCCTCTTCTCCGTAGGTGATTCGTTTTGCCATTGGTGTGTCTCCTTATCCTTCGACGATCGCGAGCACTTCGTCCTCGCGAAGAATCGTGTACTCGACGTCATCGAGCTTGATGTCGGTGCCGGAGTACTTGCCGATGAGGACCGTGTCGCCCTTCTTGACGTCCAACTTGATGCGCTTGCCGTTGTCGTCGAACTTTCCTTCGCCGACGGCGATCACTTCCGCTTCCTGGGGCTTCTCTTTCGCGGTATCCGGGATGATGATCCCGCCGCGAACCTGTTCCTTCGCATCCTTACGACGGACCACGATCCGGTCGTAGAGGGGGCGAAGCTTGAGATCAGTGGCAACTGCCATGGTTCGCTTCTCCTTTTCGGTGGTTGTTAGCACTCGTATGTATCGAGTGCTAACAATATGATCGGCGAATCATTCCTGTCAAGGGATGGCTAAACGTGGCAAGAAGGGGACTTAGGCGTCCGGCTTGAACTTGAGCCGCCCGGCGCCGACGCTGCCGCCATTCTCATCCCGCACGACGATGGAAACCGTCTGCTCGCCGCCGCGAACCAGGAGCTGGAGCATGTTCCCGACGTTCTTTCCCTCGAGCTGCGCCTTCTGCTCGGCGGAGAGGCGAATCGGCTGCTCCTGGGTGGAGACCGGCGCGAGATCGCCGTCGCGATCGGCGACCGCGATGTAGACGGTGTAACGGCCGGTGAATTCTTTCCCTTCGGGAAGGAAGAGGAGCTTGTTCGGGAAGACGATACGAAGCGGAACGATGTAGCGATCGCGCCCCTGCTTTGTCGCGGCCCCACGGTCGATCCTCACATCGAAGTCGTTCTTGGCGTCGCGGAAGAGAGTCGCAACCGCGCGGTCTTTTGCCATGTCGTCGGCGGACTTGGGAGTGTACGAGCCGCGGGAGACCACCTTGTATTCAGGGTGGTTCTTCAGTTGAACGGTGATCGCGTGATTGCCCGCCGCAGAGGGCGAGCGGTAGCCGAGGGAGTAGTACGAGGAGAGTTGCTGCTGAAAGGTCGTGAGGACCTTGTCGAAGTCGCGGACCTGCGTGAACGCGGTGCCGCCGGTCGCTCTCGCGAGGTTGTTCAGGGCCGCCGACGTATTCGCCACCTCCATGAACGTCATCCGGCTGCGTGAGCTGTCCATCATCCGCTCGCCCCCTTCGGCACCGAGGTCGAGGTTCGGGTAGATCGAGTCGATCGCAACGCCGCCGGCGTTCGCGAAGTTCGCGAGGTCCTGATGCTCCGCGGTCATGTCGCTGTCGACGCGCCGGGCGGAGAGCAGGGAGGGGTACTTCGTCGCGGCGTATTCGAAGAGCTCGCCGCCGGGTTCGACCGGCATGTATCCCGTCGCGATGACGAGGAGCTTTCGTCCCTCCGTGCCGGCGAGCGTGCTGACGAGATGCTTCGCGGCCGCGACGAAGCTCTTCTGCTGGCTGAGCCGCTCCGCCGCCCACATCCTCAGCATGGTCCGGAGCTGCTCCGTCTGCCGGGAACCGCTCATGCGCGGCAACATCGGACCGTTGATCTCGTCGAGTGCGCTGCGGGTGCCCGCCATGTACTGCAGCCCGCCGCCGCGGTCCTTGTCCTCACGGATCGCCTTCATCACCGCGTCGACGTCTCCGGTGAACGGCTGCCGGATGTGGATCGTGCCGGACCACGTTGCCAGCATCGCCTCATCGCCGGGCTCGACGAGCTTCGGAATCGCTTTCGAGATCGACTCGAAGAGCTGGTTGCGCACGAATGGATCGACCGAAACGTCGTCGAGCAGCAGAACGATGTGGCGCGGCGGACGTTTTTGAATCTGTGCCGCCGCTTCGGCCGGCACGTTCTCCTCGTATTCCGCGAAATTCGTCAGCGTCTGCGGCTTCTTGTCTTCGAGAAGAACGAAGTCGTCGCGTGTGAGCCCGCGCACCGGCTTGCCGTCGCGATCCGTGACGACCACGTCGACGTTCGTGACGCGAACTTCAAGCGTCTCTCCCAATTGAAAGAAGAGAAGGAGGGCGAGCGCCGCTGCGCGCATGCCGAATATTAGACCGCTTCGACCGCTTCCGGCATCTGATCGAGCTCAGCGAGCGATGACGGGCTTGCCGGCGTCTCTTTGTGGCGGCGCAGCTTCTCCATGTAGAGGTAGAAGACCGGCGTCACGTAGAGCGTGAGCGTCTGGGAGAAGATCAGGCCGCCGACGACGGCGAGGCCGAGCGGGCGGCGCGATTCGGCGCCGGCGCCGAAGCCGAGCGCGATCGGCAGCGTTCCCATGAGGGCCGCCATCGTCGTCATCATGATCGGACGGAAGCGGACGACGCAGGCGTCGTAGATCGCCTGCTCCGCGGAGACGCCTGCCTTCTGCGCCTCGATCGCGAAGTCGACCATCATGATGCCGTTCTTCTTCACGAGGCCGACGAGCATGATCACGCCGACGAACGCGTAGATCGACAGGTCGACGCGGAAGACGAGCAGCGTCAGCAACGCGCCGAATCCCGCGAACGGCAGCGCCGAGAGAATCGTCAACGGATGGATGAAGCTCTCGTAGAGGATGCCGAGGACCATATAGATGACCGCGATCGCGATCAGCAGCAGGATGCCGAGACCCTGCAGCGACGACTGGAACGCCTGTGCGGTGCCCTGGAACGAGGTGCTGATGCTCGCCGGAAGTGTCTGTCGCGCGATCTTCGTGATGTCGTTGACCGCTTCGCCGAGGGAGTAACCCGGCTTGGCGTTGAACGAGATCGTCACCGACGGCAACTGGCCGGAGTGATTGACCGCAAGCGGTCCGAAGGTCTTCGAAAACTTCGCGACGGTGCTGAGCGGTACGAGCTGTCCCGATGAAGACCGGACGTAGATGACCGAAAGCGCTTGCGCGTTCGCCTGATACCGCGGGTCGACTTCCATGATGACCTGGTAGGCGTTCGTCGGGGCGTAGATCGTCGAAATCTGGCGCGTTCCGTAAGCGGAATAGAGAGCGTCCTCGACCTGCTGCAGGTTGAGGCCGAGCGCCGCGGCGCGATCGCGGTCGACGTCAACGCTGAGCGTCGGGTTCTTCATGAAGAGGTCGGTGCTGACGTCGGTCAGCCCCGGCATCTTCCGCATCTTCTCGAGTAGCGCCTCGGACGCAGGATAGAGCACATCGGTATCCGACGCTTGCAGCGTGTACTGATACTGCGCGTTCGCGGTGCGACCGCCGAGGCGGATCGGCGGCGGGTTCTGGAGCGAGACGCGGATCCCTGGGATGACGCTGAGCTTCTTGCGAAGGCTCGCCATGACCTCGTCGATCGTCATCTTGCGCTCGGGCCTCGCGACGAGACGCGTCGAGATGATGCTGCTGTTCGCGCTGCTGCCGCGGCCGACGAACGAGAAGAACGCCGCGATGTTCTTGTCCGCGTTGACGATGTTCATCGCTTCGATCTGGTGCTTCACCTGATCGGCGAAAGAGACGCCTTGCGCGAACTCGAGGCTGATGCGGACCTCGTTCGCGTCTTCATTCGGGATGAAGCCTTTCGGCACCGCGATGAAGAGCCAGACCGTGCCGGCGAGCACCGCGAGCGACACCATGAGCGTTACGAAGCGGTGCCGCAGCGCCGCGCGCAATCCGGTCTCGTAAAACTTCAGCATGCCGTCGAAGAAGCGCTCGGTCGCCTTGTACATGGCGCCGTGCTCCTCGTTCGCGTGAGGCCGGAGGAACTTCGACGACAACAGCGGCGTGAGCGACAACGACACGAAGCCGGAGACGAGAATCGCCGCGCCGATGGTCACCGCGAATTCGTGGAAGAGGCGCCCGAGGATGCCGCCCATGAAGAGGATCGGGATGAAGACCGCGGCGAGCGAGATCGTCATTGAGATGATCGTGAAGCCGATCTCCTTCGAGCCCTTGACCGCGGCCTCGAATGGCGGCTCGCCCATCTCCATGTGCCGGACGATGTTCTCCAGCATGACGATCGCGTCATCGACGACGAACCCGACCGATAGCGTGAGCGCCATCAGTGACAGGTTGTCGAGCGAATAGCCGCAGAGGTACATCACCGCGAACGTGCCGACGATCGACATCGGGAGCGCGAGACTCGGGATCACCGTGGCGGAGACGTTGCGGAGGAAGATGAAGATCACGAGGATGACGAGGAAGAGCGTCAGCAGGAGCGTGAACTTCACGTCGTCGACCGAGGCGCGGATCGACTCCGCGCGATCGCGGTGGATCTCGAGAGAGACCGATGCGGGCAACTGTTTCTGGAAGACGGGCAGGAGCGCTTTGACGCGATCGGAGACTTCGACCGCGTTCGTGCCGGGCTGTTTCAACACCGCGAGAACGAATGCAGGCTTTCCGCGGAACCACGCCGCGGTCTGATTGTTCTCGACGTCGTCGAGCACGGTCGCGACGTCGCCGAGGTGCACGGGACGTCCGTTGCGCCAGGCGATCGTGATGTTCTTGTAGTCGGCCGCCTTCAACAGCTGACCGTTCGCCTCGACGGTGTAAGCGGTGAACGGGCCGTTCAGGACGCCCGTCGGCAGGTTGACATTGCTGTTGCGGATCGCCGTGCCGACTTCGTCGAGGCCGATGCCGAGGGCCGCGAGCTGCTCCGGGTTGACTTGAATGCGGACCGCGTACTTCTGCGCGCCGTACACGGCCACCTGCGCGACGCCTTCGACCGTCGAGATGCGCTGCGCCATCAGCGTCTCGGCGTACTCGTCGAGCTGATTCATCGGCATCGTCTGCGAGCTGAGCGCGAGATAGATGACCGGCGTGTCGGCGGGGTTGACCTTGCTGTACGACGGAGGCGCCGGCATGTTCGGCGGGAGCTGGCGCGACGCCGCCGCGATCGCCGACTGCACGTCCTGCGCGGCCGCGTCGAGGTTGCGCGAGAGCGCGAACTGCAGCGTGATGTTCGTCGAGCCGAGGGCCGACGCGGACGTCATCGAGTCGAGACCGGCGATGGTGGAGAACTGACGCTCGAGCGGCGTCGCGACCGACGCCGCCATCGTCTCCGGACTCGCGCCCGGCAACGACGCCGACACCTGAATCGTCGGGAAGTCGACGTTCGGCAGATCGCTCACCGGCAACTGCCGGTACGCCATGACGCCAAACAGCAGGATGGCGACCATGACGAGCGTCGTCATGACCGGACGGCGAATGAAGATGGCGGCTATGTTCATGATCCGGCATCCGGCATCCGGCATCCGGGATCCGTCAAAAAAGAGACGGATGCCGGGTGCCGGATGCCGCTTTCTATGGTGCTCCCTTTATCTCCACGTGACTCTTCGGCGTGAGTCGAAGTTGCCCATCTGTGACGACGTTCTCGCCCGGCTGGACGCCCTTGTTGACGACGACGGACTGATCCACTTGCTGGACGACGTTGACCGGCCGCATCTCGACACTGTTGTCGCTGTTCACGACATAAACGTACTGCCCCCGTTGGCCGTTTTGCACTGCCTGCGCCGGAATCACCGTTGCGCCGGGAAGGGTCGAGAGTGTGACGGCAACGTTGACGTACTGCCCCGGCCACAGCGCGCGGTCGGTATTGGGGAACGACGCTTTCAGATTGATCGTGCCGGTGGTCGCGTCCACGGTGTTATCGACAAACGAGAGCTTGCCGTTTTCGGGGTGCGCGCTCGCGCCTTGCGGCGTCGCACGGACGGGCACGTTATCGAATCCGCGCGCGCGGAGATCGGCAAGCTGGCGCTCGGGAATCGCGAACTGGACGTTCACCGGCTGCACCTGATTGATGACGACGAGCGGCGTCGTGTCGTTGGCCTTGACGAGGTTTCCCTGATGGACCACGAGTTGTCCGGTCCGGCCGTCAAGCGGAGAGCGGATATCGCAGTACGCGAGCTGCAGATCGGCGTTCTGCACCGCCGCCCGATCGGCCGCGGTCACCGCACGCGCCGATTCCGCGCCCGCGTTGATGCGGTCGAAGTCTTCGTGCGTCACGTAGTCTTTTTTCACGAGGTCGGCATACCGCGCCTGCTCCGCCTCGGCGTTCTTGAGGTTCGCCTCGTCGCGCGCCAGGTTCGCCTTCGCCTGGGCGAGCGCCGCCTCATACGGCCGCGGATCGATGGTGAAGAGCCGCTGCCCGCGCTGCACCTCGTCGCCTTCCTTGAACCAGACGCGGTCGAGTTGCCCGCCGACGAGTGCGCGCACCTGGACGGTGGACACCGGAACGACGTTGCCGATCACGCGAATCTCCACCGGCACGTCTTTCTGGACGGCGGGCGCGATGGCGACGGGGACCTTCTCGTCAGGCGGTTTCTGCTTCGCGCCCGAACAGGCGGCCGCGGCGATAACGCTGGTAAGGGCAATCGAAAGAATGAGAGCTCGTTTCATTTCACTTCCAATGTTCCGGTGTCGTGTGCGAGTTGGGCCACGGAGAGAAACCAGTCGGCCCGCGATTGGACTTCCTGGGCGCGCGCATTTTCGAGTGCGGCCTCGGCGGTGAGCACGTCGAGAATGGATCCGACGCCCGCGCGGTAGCGGCTCTGCGCCACGTCGGCGGATTGCTGGGCGCTCGCGAGAAGGTCGCGCGAGGTCGCGAGCCGCTGCGTCGCGGTCTGGAGCGAGTAGTAGCTCGTCCACACCTGCAGCATCACCTGCTGCTCGGTATTGCGAATCGATTCGCGCGCGATGTCGGCCTCGGTCTGCGCCTGCCGCACGTCGAAGGTGTTGCGGAAGCCCGTGAAAACCGGCCAACGAACGGCGAGGCCGGCGGAGTACGGCGTCTGGTGCGTGCTCGTGCCGAAGAACGTCTCGCCGAGGGAGCTGGTGGCGTTGAGCGCGGGGAGGTACGACGAACGGACCGCGGTGACATGCGCCTGGGCGCGCTCGGCCTCGGCGCGCGAGGCCGCGACATCGGGCCGCTGCTGCACCGCCTGCGTGATCAGGTTCTCGACCGCGTTCGTCACCTCGGTCGATGGCACCTGCGACGGCAGCTCGCCGAACTCGAAGTGCGTCGCCGCCGGCAGTCCCATCGCCGTGGCGATCTCGCCTTCGAACGTGCGGACGCTCCCCGCGAACGTTTCACGGGTGAGCTGCGCCTGAGAGAGTGCCGTGCGCGCCTGCAGGACGTCGGCAATCGTCGCGACGCCGGAGTTGTGCCTTGCGTCGGCCGAATCGAGCGACGTCTGCCGCTCCTTGATCGTGGCGTCCTGCGCCGCGAGGAGCGCTTTCGCGTCGAGGAATCCGTAGTAGGCCTGTTGAACGCGCAGGATCACGTCCTGGATCGCCTGGTTGTGGAGGTAGTCGGCGGCGATCAGCGTCTGGCGCGCTTGTTCGACCTCCGCTTCCCGTCCGCCGAAGTCGAACAACAGATAGTTGAGCGTGAGCGACGGACCGAAGACGGTCGCGGTGCTCGCGCCGGTGGTCGACGCGGCGCGCGCGCGCGTGAGTCCCGCGTCGAGATCGACCTCGGGGTAGTAGTTCGACTGCGCCACGCCGATGCCCGCCTCCGCCGCGCGCGCGTTCAGCCACGCGATCCGCGTCTGCGGGTTGTTCCTGAGGGCGACGTCGATGATCTGCGGCAGCGAGAGCGTCGCGCCAGGCTCGATTCCCGCCGGAAGCGGTGTGGCGGCGGCAATCCTGCCGGCGTCCGCCGCCACACTCGCCGGTGGCGTCCACGTCTTCGCCGGCGAATCGGACGTGCCGACGCTCCGGCTCGAGACGCATGCGGTGAGCGGCAGAATCAATAGAACGAACCAACGCTTCATTTCGCGGCCAGCCCCCGAAGAAAGAGATCGGAGATCAGCGCGGCGTCGTCCTCGACGGGTAGCGGCTTCGTCTCGACCAGCCGGTGATGCATCGTCGCGATGTTCGATTCGACGAACATCGCCGCCACCTTGTGCGGGTCGATCTCGCGGAAGTGTCCCTTGCGAATGCCTTCACGAATCACTTTTGCGGTTTCCTGAACGAGATGACGATAGCGGTCGCCCTGATAGCGGCTTCCCTGCACCCGAGTCACCTCGCGTTCGTACATGAGGATGCGAAACAGGTCACGGCGCTCGTCGAAGTAAGTGAGGTAGCGCAGCGAGAACGCCTGCAGGCGCCGCTCGGGAGTGCCGCCGCCGTGGAGCACCTCGTCGGTCTTTTCGACCATCGGCGCGAGCGACGACTCCTTCACCGCGTCGAGGAGCTCCTGCTTGTCGCGGTAGTGGAGGTAGACCGTCCCTTTCGCGATGCCGGCTTCCTGAGCGACGTTGTCCATCGTGACGCTTTTCAGCCCGTCGCGGCACATCAGGCGGATCACCGCCTGCTGGATGCTCTGGCGCTTGTACGACTGCCAGAGCCCGTTCTCGTCCGCTAACGCCAGTTTTCTCGCCGCCATGACCGTTCAGTCAACTTTCTATACTGTACGGTCAATCCCTTGTTGAAGGGGGTAGGCGTGACGTTTCTGTGTCAGCTACGTTAGATCTTTCGCAAGGCCGTCCATGCTCCGGCGGAGAGAGCGAGGGCGAGGAGCAGCAGCATCGACGGTGAGAGCAGCGGGATCTGGGCGAGCACGGTCATCGAGGCGCTCGACGTGTTGTTCGCCGGGTTCGGATCGTTGGTGCTCGAGGTGATCGTCGCGGTGTTCGTAACCGTCGTCGCGGCGGTGTTGGTGTTGTGGACGGTCAGCGTGAACGAGGCGGTCGCGCCGTTCGCGAACGTCGGGATCGTGCAGGTGATCGTCGCGCCGGTCGTGCAGTTGAACGACGGCCCGCTGTTCTGCGTCAACGAAGCGAACGTGGTGTTCGCCGGGAGGGTGTCGGTCAGCGAGACGTTTTGCGCGTCGGTCGGGCCGTTGTTCGCGGCGTTGATGGTGTAGACGATGTCGAATCCGAGCACGGTCGGCGTCGAGGGTCCGCTCTTCGTTACCGACAGATCGGCGTTCGCGGCGACGGTGGTCGTCACGGTCGAGGTGTTGTTCGCCGGATTGCCGTCCGCCGTCGTGCTGGAGACGTTCGCGGTGTTCGAAAGGACCGTCCCGTTCGGAATCGCGTTGCCGACAGCGGCGACGACCGTGAAGGTGGCGGAGGCGCCGTTCACGAGCGTCCCGATCGAGCAGGAGATCGTCGCTCCGGTCGTGCAGTTGAACGTCGGGCCGTTCGTCTGGTTTTCGGAAACGAACGTCGTGCCGGCCGGCAGCGCGTCGGTCCACGTGACGCTCTGAGCGTCCGACGGGCCATTGTTCGCGACGGTCATGGTGTAGGTGAGGCTCGTTCCGGCGTTGACGCTCGACGCGGCGGTCTTCAGGATCGACACATCGGCCGACGTCGTGATCGTGGTCGAAGCGGTGGAGCTGTTGTTGCCGGGAGTGCCGTCGGGCGTCGCGCTGGTGACGTTCGCCGTGTTCGAGATCGAGCCGGTGGCGCCGGAGCTGACGGCCACGGTCAGGGTGAAGGATGAGGACGAGCCGGCGGCGAGCGTCGCGATGGAGCAGTTGATCGTCGCGCCGGTCGTGCAGTTGAACGACGGTCCGCTGTTCTGGACGAGCGAAACGAACGTGGTGTTCGCCGGCAGTACGTCGACGAGCGCGACCGAAGAGGCGTCGGCGAGACCGTTGTTCGTGACGACGATCGGGTAGGAGACGTTGGTCCCTGCCGTCGCGGTCGCGGGACCGCT
>DASYSN010000409.1:0-6159 GCA_036003305.1 Thermoanaerobaculia bacterium | reverse complement strand
ACCGCGGAACCGGTCGGGTCGTGGTACTTCCGCGGTGCGCTCCCGGAGGTGCAGGTGATCGAAGGCGTCGCCGTGCGCGGCTCGAAGTACACCCGCGCCTGGGCGTACGACTTCGGCAAGATCATGAGCGGACGGATTCGCCTGACGCGCAGCACCCTGATCGGCGGCGACGTGATCGACGTCCGCCTCACCGGCACGAAGGAGCAGTTGCTCCCGGTCGAAGGCGACCTCCACTCCTTCGTCTTCGCCCCCGGCGAACGGACCGTGACCGACCCCGAGGTGCGCCCGTTCCGCTACGTCGCCATCTACGAACGCCCCGCCACCCCCGAAGCGCTGGTCAACAAATGACTCCTCCCCCGTGTGGCGCGGGCTTTCTAGCCCGCGCCCCGGGTGGGCGGGGGAACCCGAGCACGGGCTAGAAAGCCCGCGCCACACGGGGGAGACAGATCAGTAGATCACGCGCCGGATGAAGTAATCCTGCTGCGAGATCAGCTTCGAATCCAGCGCCTGCGCGTCATTCCGCGTCATCTGGAACCGTCCCGCCGAGCCGCCGACCGTGGTCCCCATGAACAGCTCGACCATCTTGATGTCCGCTCCCGGCACGCCGGCATTGCGGACGATCAGGAACGACGTCGCGGAGATCGCGTTGAACACCTTGTCCTCGCTGTCCGCCGTCAGCTCCGCGCGAACCACGCCGGGCGCCGGCGAGGTGATCTTCTGCTCGAACAGGCCGACGTTCTCATACGCGCGTGCGAACTTGTCGAGCACTTCCTGGCTCAGCGTACCGTTCGTGCTCAGCGCCGGAGGCGGTGCCGACTGCGCGGACGGCGCGGGGACCGGCTGCGCGGTGCCGCTCTTCTTCAGGTGGAATTCCGACCCGAGGCCCTGCTCCTGCTGCTGCGGTTGCGGCGGGGGCGCCGTGACCGTGTTCAGAATCTTGGTGGCGCCGAGTCCCGTCGCCGTGAGCTGTTCCGACTTCGGAACGTCGATCAGCGTCGGATCGATCGCCAGCGACTGCCCGTTCTCGAGCTGGACGATCGCCTTTCCGTTCTGCAACGTCCACTTCGCCTTCGCCTTGTACGTCTGGCCGTTCTTGAGAACGACGACGTACGTCGCGAACGCGTTTGCGGTGACCAGGAGGGCGATTGCGGCGAAGAGCAGGATTTTCTTCATCGGGCCCTCAATTATACTGAAGCGATGCTTGTCGTCATGGATGCCGGCGCACGGCCGGAACAGATCGAATCCGTCATCCGCCACATCGAGAAACTCGGACTCAAGGCGCACCCGATCCCGGGGGCGAACCGCACCGCCATCGGCATCACCGGCCAGCAGCAGCGGCCGGCCGACCCCGAGGTCCTCGAGAACTTCCCCGGCGTCAAGGAAGTCATCCGTGTCTCGCAGCCGTACAAACTCGTCTCGCGCGAGGCGAAGCCGGACGACACCATCGTCAACGTCGGCGGCGTCGACGTCGGCGGGAACGGGATCGTCGTGATCGGCGGCCCGTGCGCGGTCGAGTCGCTCGACCAGACCCGCATCATCGCCGAAGGCATCAAGCGCGGCGGCGGCCAGCTCCTGCGCGGCGGCGCCTACAAGCCCCGCACCTCTCCCTACTCCTTCCAGGGCCTCGGCGAGAAGGGACTCGAATACCTGGCGCGGGTGCGCGAGGAGTTCGACCTTCCGATCATCACCGAGGCGATCGACCACGAGTCGTTACAGCTCGTCGAGAAATACGCCGACTGCATCCAGATCGGCGCGCGGAACATGCAGAACTTCTCGCTCCTCAAGAGCGCCGGCCGCTCGCGGAAGCCGGTGCTGCTCAAGCGCGGCATGTCGGCGACCCTCGAAGAACTGCTCCTGTCGGCCGAATACATCATGGCCGAGGGGAACTACAACGTGATGCTGTGCGAGCGCGGCGTCCGCACCTTCGCCGACCACACCCGCAACACCGTCGACCTCTCCGTCGTCCCCGCGATCAAGCGCATCTCCCACCTGCCGATCCTCGTCGATCCGTCGCACGGCACCGGCAAGCGCAACAAAGTCCTCCCGATGTCACGCGCCGCCATCGCCATCGGCGCCGACGGCGTCCTCATCGAGGTGCACCACAAGCCCGAAGAAGCGCTCAGCGACGGCCCGCAGGCCATCCTGCCCGAGACCTTCGCGCAGTGCGTCCGCGAGTGCGAAGCGATCGCCGCCGTCGTCGGCCGGACGCTCCTGCCCGCGCTGGCCGCGCGGTGAAATCGGCATCCGGCATGCGGCATCCGGCATGAAACCCGGATGCCGGATGCCGGATGCCGACGCACGATAGACTCGCTCTCGCGTGAGACGCACCAAGATCATCGCCACCCTCGGACCCGCCTGCAGCAGCGAAGAGGTCGTCTACCGGCTGTTGACGTCGGGGGTCGACGTGTTCCGTTTGAACTTCTCGCATGGGACGCATGAGCAGCACAGCGAGACGATCCGCGTCGTGCGCGAGGCGTCGATGGCCATCGGCCGGTACGTGCCGATCGTCGGCGACATCCAGGGGCCGAAGCTGCGCATCGGTGAAGTCGGGGGCGTCATCGCTCTGCAGACCGGCTCCCGGTTCGTCATCACCACCCAGCCGCTCGTCGGCAACGCCGACCGCGTCTCGACGCCGTTCACACCGCTGCCGCGAGAAGTGCAGGTCGGCCATCGCATCCTGATCAACGACGGACTCGTGGAGCTGGTCGTTACCGGCATCGAGCGGGACAACGTGGCGACGCGTGTCGTCCATGGGGGCCCGATCTCGTCGAAGAAGGGGATGAACTTCCCCGACTCCGAGCTGACCATCCCGGCGATCACCGAAAAGGACCAGGAAGACGTCGCGTTCGCGGTGCAGCACCAGCTCGACTACATCGCCGCGTCGTTCATCCGGCGCCGCAAAGACATCGAAGACCTGCGCGCGCTGCTCGCGTCGCACGGCGGCAGCGACGTCCTGGTCATCGCGAAGCTCGAGAAGCCTCAGGCGATCGACAACCTCGACGAGATCCTCGAGGTCAGCGACGGCGTCATGGTCGCCCGCGGCGACCTCGGCGTCGAGCTGCCGCCGGAAGCCGTCCCGACGGTTCAGAAGCGGATCATCGGCGAGGCGTCGCGGTGGGGGCGCTTCTCCATCACCGCGACGCAGATGCTGGAGTCGATGACCACCAACGCCCGTCCGACGCGCGCCGAGGCCTCCGACGTCGCGAACGCGATCTTCGACGGCAGCGACGCCGTCATGCTCTCGGCCGAGACCGCGTCGGGGAAGTATCCCGTCGAAGCGGTGCAGATGATGGCGCGCATCATCTCGTCGGCCGAGGTGAGCCGCCGGGCGTACGCGCACGAGATGCCGGCCTTTCGCAAAGAGAGCGACTCCGACGAATTCACCGACGCGCTCGCGGGCGCCGCGAACTACGCCGCCGAGGCGATCGACGCTAAGTACATCGTCGTGTTCACCCAGACCGGCTTCGCCGCGAAACTGATGTCCAAATTCCGACCGCGCCCGCCGATCGTCGCCCTGACGCCGTCGAGCTGGGTCGCCCGGCGGATGAACATCCTCTGGGGCGTGCAGCCGTACGTCCTCAAGGAGGCGGGGGAGTACCACGAACAGATCGTCGACCGCGTCGACGAGTACCTCCTCTCCAAAGACATCGTCCGCCCCGGCGACCGCCTCGTCATCCTCATGGGATCGCCCATCTACCAGCGCGCGAAGACGAACCTGCTGCGCGTGCACCGCGTGCGGTAACTGTCATCCCGAGCCGCCGAAGCTGCGGAGCAGCGAAGGACGGCGAGGGATCCGGTGCTGAAACGACGAACCGGATCCCTCGCCGCGCTCCGCCTCTCCAAGGCTTCGCCTCTACGAGGCTCCGCCGGCTCGGGATGACAGGCTCACACATTTTCGTAACAACATCCCGGCCCACGTTTCGCAGGCATCGCCGTAGGGGAGTAACATGAATCTGATCATGCGACGGCTGAGTGCGCTCGCATTCGTTTCACTCCTTGCTGCCACCACGGCGCGGGCGGACGCTCCCATCCCCACGGTCCTCAATGTCCTCGGCAGCGTCTCGTGCGCGACGCATCCGATCGCGAACGCGCTCGTGATCGCGCTCAACCTCAAAGACCTCGCGGCGGTGCAGACATTCACCGCGGCCGACGGCAGCTTCACCATGCCGCCGCTCCCCGCCGGCATCTACAAACTGATCGCGGTCAAACAGGGCTTCGCCCCCGCGATCGCGACCGTGCTTCCGACGAAGGCGAGCCACACCGTCAAACTGTCGCTCGACCGCGAAGGCAACAAGAAAGCGTCGACGAACGACGAGATGTGGCAGATTCGGGCGTCGCTGCCGCCCGACATCCTGCGCGAGCTCGACGACACCATCGAGCCGCCGCAGGAGGCGATGAACCTCCCGCGCGTCCGCGGCGACGTGTCGTCGCTCACCGGCGTTTCCGACCAGACCCAGAACGCCACCGGGATCGCGCAGACGAGCTTCGGCGTCCTCTCGCGCCTCGGCGACACGTGGCAGATCGGCGTGCGCGGCAACGTCCATCGCATCGACGATCCGACCGACACCCAGCGCTTCGGCGACGCGGCCGCGCAGTCGAGCGTGATGTCGATGGAGCTTCGCTCCTCGCCGACAGACTCGTACCGCGTGGCGTCGACGCGCAGCTACTGGCGCTACCGCGACAACCCCGACCAGGCCGACATGACGTCGCATGACGTGCAGTGGGAGCACGGTACGACCAAAGTCGGCGTCCACTACTTCGCGCAGGACAACCTCTTCGATTCCACCCGCGCCTCGGACCTGCTCGAAGTGAGCGGCGGAACGACGCTGCTACAGTCGAGCCGCGGCGACGTCGGCGTGAACATGCGCGTGGCGCAGGAGAACGTCCACACCGCTTCCGTCGCGCCGTTCCGGACCGCCGACCTCTCCGCGACCGGAACGTTCATCGTGGCGCCCGCGCTCCTACTGCGCTACGGCATGTCGAGCCGCATGGACCTGGACGGCACCGAGCTCGCGCCGCGCACCGGCGCGGAGCTGAAGCTCGGCAAAGATACGGCCCTCATCGTCAGCGGCCTGTACAAAGTCATCGACCCGAAGCGGAGCGGCATCATCCCGCCGAGCGTCGTCGACTGGAGCGATGACGGCCACGTTCTGCCGCGCTATGCCTACTCGCTCGGCATCGTCTCCGGCGACGAGAATGCGACGCATTTCTCCGCCATCGCCACCGTGAGCGCGATCGAGACGCCGTTCCGGATGCTGCTCATCAGCGGCGAAGGCCAGCAGCAGCAGTTCTGGGACGGCCTCTACGTCGACTCCGGCGACGTGCGCCGCGACCTCCGCGTCACCTGCCGCAAGGACATCGGCAACAAACTGGCGATCGACGTCTCCGGCAGCGCCGGCACCGCGACGCCGCGCTTCGGGACGGCGACCAAGTCTTACGTGACCGGCGACGTGCAGACGATGTTCTTCCCGACCGGCACCTCGCTCCTGATCTCGTTCGTCAGCCTGCAGCAGCCGCAGGACACCCGCGGGGACTACCGCACCGAGCGCGTCAACCTCCGCGTCGCCCAGTCCCTCCACCTCCCCCTCGACCTCAAACTCCTCCTCGGCCTCGAGCTCGTCCACGCCGAGAACTCCCCCTACCTACTCGACGTCATCGACCCGACGATGAACGGCGCCACGAGACGCTACCTCGGCGGCCTAGCCGTCAACTTCTAAAAAAAATCCCCTCTCCCTCCGGGAGAGGGTGGCCGAAGGCCGGGTGAGGGGCGTGCCCCCGCGTGAAGCGCGCCAACGACCGCTTCAGTTACCTTTCCCGCATGCCGAAGCGTCACCCGGCGCTGCGTTACGAGGACGCCATCCTGTTCCTCTGGAATCTGATCGTCGTGCCGCGCTCAACGCCGTTCATGCGTGCGCTGGCGCGCGGATTCGATCAGATCGGACTCATCGCGGCGTTCACGCAGGACGACAGGGTCGTTCCGTTGCCCTGGTACGCCGGCGCGATCGTGGCGCTTCCGCTGCTGGCCGCGTTCTTCACGCGGACGCCGATGGAGCATTCCGAGCTCGTTTCGGGCGTCCCGCGCCTCGCCGTCGGCCCCGCGCTCTACTTCTTTCTTGCCGCGACATTTCACGCCGCGCCGGACGGCCCGCTCGCGGCAGC
>DASYSN010000408.1:0-2367 GCA_036003305.1 Thermoanaerobaculia bacterium | reverse complement strand
TCGCGCTCTCGACGGATAGCGGATGTTCCAGTATCCCCGGGCGCGTGGTGACGCGCAGAAACGCGAGCAGAACGCTCCAAGCGAAGCCGAGCGGCTCGGCGCTCGAAAGTGCGCTCTCCAGCCACGTTCTGGCCTTTTCGTGGTGCGTAGAATCCGAATTGACCGCGTAGATCAGTATGTTGGCGTCGACCAGATTCACTTGCGCATCTCGAGCTTCCGAGCGATCTCGACATCCTCGAGCGCGTCGGCAAGCTGCAGCGCCTTGTCGAGATCAATTCCAGGAAGAGGCTGTCCGAGCGACGCCGGTTTGAGCCGATAGCGGCGCGCCTTGGGCGGCGCCTTTTGCGCACTCAGACCGGCGTGGAGAGTCTCGTTCACGACCTGCTTGAACGGCTTTCCGGAGCGGTGCGCGATTTCCTTCAGATCTCGCGCGAGACGCTCATCGATCGTCAGCGTGGTTCTCATACAGGCATCGTAACATCAGAGAGCGAGGCATCAATTCATCACCGATCTCAGGCGGACGAGGCGTCCGCCGCTCCAGGGGAGTTGCGAGCGACGTCTTTCCATGACGCGGGACTGGCGATAGGCTCAGGTTGTGAAGCCTTCTGTGTACGTCGAGACGACGATCCCGAGCTATCTCGTCGGATGGCTCAGTCGAAACGACCTGCAAGTCGCGTCGAATCAGGAGCTGACGCGTCGCTGGTGGCTTTCGCGACGCGACAACTTCGAGTTGTTCGTTTCGGCGGCCGTCATCGACGAAGCGAGCGACGGCGATCCGGCTCTCGCAACCGAGCGACTCCGCTTCCTTTCAGGATTGCCTCTTCTGACGATCACTCCAGAGGCGCACGATTTGAAAGCAATGTTGCTTCGGGAGCAGTCGTTGCCGCGCAATGCCGAGGCTGACGCGCTACACATCGCAACCGCGGCGGTTCACGGAATCGAGTATCTTCTGACGTGGAATTGCAAACACATCGCGAATGCGGTCACCCTTCCGAGCATTTACGCGGTGTGCCGCGATGCGGGGTACGAACCTCCGTTCGTCTGTACGCCGCAGGAATTGATGGGTGAGTGACACATGGCTAATTACGAAGATCCGATCGTCGAAGAGACTCACAAGACTCGCCAGAAATTGCTCGAACGGTACGGCGGTAGCGCGGGCTATGCGCAGCATCTGAAAGACGTCGAGAACCAGATGAAGGAACAGGTCGTGTCTCGGCAGCGCCGCGAACCGGTCAAAGGTAGGCGAAGGGCCTCGTAGCCCGGCGGACGAGGCGTCCGCCGCTCCAGGGGAAAAAACCAAGGGCGGCCTCGCGGCCGCCCTTTTCGACTTTTTCGATGAGGTCGCGGGTGACGCGACGCTCGATGTAGTACAGATCATCCTCGCCGCGTTTGTCGGGCCAGGCGATGTCGCGGACGAAGGCTACGACATCGTGGATGCCGCGCAGGAGGCGGCGCGGGTCGCCTTCGACTTTCTCGCGTTTGATCGACGCGTTGAGGGCGTGGTGGAGATCGGGGGCGATGCCGAGGGCGCGCTTGAGGCGGAACGTCGTACTGTCGATGTAGCTCTGGCGCGATTGCGAGGGCTCGTAGGGAAAGGGCCACCGATACGGCTTGCGGTGTGATTCCCAGTGGCCGTAGGCGTGGTCGCCGATCACCGATGACGGCAGCAGCGCGCGAACATAGCTGAGCGCGTCCTCCATGCTCATCCCGTCCGTCTTAGCTTCGCACCAGCGCATGAAGTGATTCAGCTTGTCCGCGCTGCGCCGGTTCCACACGACCGTGGAAAGCTGCGCGTCGAGAGAGAAGTCGGCTTTCGATTCGTCGAAGTCCTCACAACGGAGATCCTGCCGCACCTCTCGGCGGACGCGCCGCTTCCGGTTCGCCTTGGCGTGACGCGCGCCCTTCCGCGCCGTTGACGGAAGGACGCTCCGGATCATGTCTCTGATTTTGTTGCTTCGCATAAATCCTTCATTGAAGTGGAGCGGCGGACGAGGCGTCCGCCGCTCCGGGTCAAACGAGTTTCATTACCTTGCTCGTCAGGCCGTCCTCGCCGAGGAGGACCGTAAGGTTCGCCTTGTGAGCGACCTTCTCGAGGACCTCGAGCTCCTTCAGCTTCATCAGCGTCGGGTTGGACTCGAGGATCTTCGCGGTGTTGGCCTGCATCCGCATTGCCGCCGTCTCCTCACGACGCGTGATGAGCGACGCCTCCGCGGCCTTCTTCGCCTCCGTGACCTTGTTCATGAGGTCCTTCATGTCGCCCGGGAGAATGAGGTCCCTCACGCCCGCGGTCACGACGGTCATACCGAGCTCGGTCGCCCGGCCTCCCAGCGCCTGCGCGACTTCCGCCGCCAGTGCGTCCTTCCCCGC
>DASYSN010000407.1:0-20593 GCA_036003305.1 Thermoanaerobaculia bacterium | reverse complement strand
TTACATCCGAAGACGTCACCGAACCGCAAGAACGCGCTCTCGGAACCTCCATACAAGGTTGCGTTACACCCGAAGATGTCGCCGGACCGTACGAACGAGGTCTCTGGGTGTCTTACCCGAGCTGCTGGAGCTCGAACGCCGGCTCGTCATCGGGAGGCTTGTTCAACTCATCATACGTCGCCGAGAGCTGCTCCTGCATCGCGCCGAGGAACGCGCCTTCGCCGCGCCAGAGGATCGAGCCGTCGTGCTCGATGCGCGTGATCGTGCCGGGGCCATCGTCGGAGTCGATCTCCATCCGCCACGCCGAACGGGTGACGTCACTTTCGCGCAGGCGGATGGGGACACGGGCCAGTTCGCGTTTGATCACGTTGCTTAGTATGGAGGATCGTGACGGATCAGGTCCTAAATTCGCAGAGTCGGCGACAAGGAGAGGTGATGACCGCCGCAACGCAAGTACCATTCGTGAAACTCAACAATGGCGTTGACATGCCGCTGCTCGGCTTTGGCGTCTTCCAGGTTGCCGACCTGAAAGAGAGCGCGCTGCAACTTTCCGCCCGACCACGTCATGGATTTCTTGATGCACAACGAAATCCTTCCTGCCGTCGACCAGATCGAAACGCACCCGTTCCATCAGCAGATCGAGACGCAGAAGTTCCTGACCGAGAATGGCGTCCAGATCGAGTCGTGGGGACCCTTCGCCGAAGGAAGAAACGACATCAAGAACACGCTGCTGCGGTCGATCGGGGAGAAGCACGGCAAGACGATCGCGCAGTCCGCTGGTTGACGCAGCGTGGCGTCGTCACCATCCCGAAGTCCGTCCGCCCCGAACGCATGGCCGAAAATTTCGACGTCTTCGACTTCGAGCTGACGCCGGACGAGATGCGTCCCATCGCGACGCTCGACACCGGCGCAAGCCTCTTCTTCGATCACCGCGATCCGGCGATGGTCAAGTGGCTGAGCGAAGCGAAGCGGCGCACCTGAAGCTCGTCGCGACACGCGACTGCACATCGACTCTAAGCGTTGTCAATCTTTCTCGGGTCTAACGGATTTACTCAAACGTCGCGCGATATCCAATGCGCCGTGGTACACGCCGAGTATTTCGACGCGGTCCTCACCGAGGCGGTAGGCGATTCGATAATGCCCGTAGAGGAGAACGCGTATGTCCCGGATTTGCCGCAGGCGCAGGCGTTGTCCGAGCTCAGGAAATTCGGCGAGTTGCTCGGCGCGATCGAGGATCCCCGCAACGACACGTCTCGCGGCGTCGGGCCTATCGGCAGAAATGTAGTCGTGAATCTCGCGAAGCCAGGCAAGCGCTTCATCAGTCCAGACTATCTGGACCACGCATCGATCCTGCGCCTTACCTCTTCATGGGGGATCACGCGGCCTGCGTCCGCGTCCTCGATTCCGCGCTCGACCATCCGAATGAATGCGAGCTCGTGAAGAATCTCGTCGTACGAGCTGTCGTCGGGTTGATCTTCCACGAGCGCCAGAATGCGGGCCTTCGGCGTTTCTGGAGCAGGATTCGACATCGACATCAGTATAGACGGTTGCAGGACTCCACATGCTCCCAGTCGCTGTCTACCGGAAGCCGCCCGCGCGCGCTATCCTTTGGCTAGCATGTCGGCGTCATGGCCGGACTTCTCATCAAAGATCTCCCTCGTGAGCTTCACGAGAAACTGAAGGCCCGCGCCGCGGCTAACGGCCGCAGTATGAGCAGCGAGGTTCTGACCATTCTCAAGACCGCGCTCGACGACCGTTCCGGCCCGTTATCTCTAGCTGAGCTCGACCGGCTGCGCGTGCGCGGCAAGCGTCCGCTCACGCGGAACGTTCTCGAGCGCGCGCGCAAGAGAGATCGGTGACTACCGCCGTCAAGCCCTCGTCCCGCGCTCCGTCGCGTACACGTGCGTGAGCTCCAGCCCGAAGAAGAAGATCTGGGCGGACCAGTAGGACCAGAGGAGGACGACGACGACGGATCCGGCGGCGCCGTAGGCGGAGCCGACGGCGGCTTTGCCGAGGTAGATGCCGAGGGCGAACTTGCCGACGACGAAGAGTACGGCGGTCACCGCGGCGCCGAGGCTGACGTCGCGCCAGGTCACGGGAACTTGCGCGAGATAGCGGAACACGGCGGCGAACAAGGCCGTAAGGACCAGGGTAGACACGAGCAATTGCGCGGCGTGCCACAGCCATTCGCCTCCCTCGAGACGTGTGGCGGCGAGTTTTCCGGTCATGGCGATCGCGGCGTCGGCGATGACCGAGAGCAGCACCACCGCGCCGGCTCCGATGACGAAGAGCATCGAGGCGAGCCGCTTCTCGATCGCGCGGACGCCGCCATCTCTCGGGTGCTTCGCGCCCCAGATGGCGCGGAGGGCGTCATCGATCTGCCGGTAAACGCCGCCCAGGCCGAACAACAGCGTCGCGACGCCGATCGTCGTAGCCAGCCATCCGGAGCGGCGTGGGGACGCGGCACTCCTGATCATCGCCTCGATGGCGTTGGCGGTCGCGGATCCGAAGCTGCCGGCGATGCGGTCGATGACTGCCTGTTCCGCCTCGGGTCTTCCGAACAGACTTCCCGCGATCCCGATGGCGATGAGCAGGGTGGGAGCGATCGTGAAGACAATGTAGAAGGCGAGCGCGGCGCCGAATCGCGACGCGTTGTGCTCGCGGAATGCCGCGAAGGTGAGGCGGATCGCCGTCACCAAACGCGGGCGTTTCATTTCAGCGAATCACTTCCAGTTTGAGGATGCCGCCAAGGACCACCTTCAACACCGTGAAGCCGTTGTTGTCGCGGCGGCCGTATCGGCTGCGGCGGTAGTAGCCGTCATCGTAGCCTTTGCGGAAACCGAGGCGGAAGTAGTAGTTGTAGTCGCTCTGGCTTACGTAACGGCCGCGATAACCGTAGTTCGCGTCGCGATAAGCGAAGGAGTCGCTGTAGTGATAACCCCATCGATCGCGGCGATCGGCGTCTCCGGTGTAGAACCCTTCCTGATAGCCGTAGTTGACGGCCTGCTGCAGCAGATCGGCGCCGTACCGGTTCGTCTTCCGGTAAGTGTTGCCGACCTTGTACCGGTAGCTCCACGGCGTATTGAAGTACGCGTCATTGCGGTAGTCGTAGTTGCGATCGTTCTGCACCTGCTGCTGTTGCTGGCGAAGCCTCTCCGCATACTGCTGCTGAATCTGAAACTGCGAGCGGCGGTTCTGCTCGAGCTGGACGTTCTGCTGCTGGGCGATGCGTAGCTGTTCATCCAGGTTCCGCTGATAGGTGACCGTGCGCTGCTGTTGTTCCACGATGCGCTGCTGCTGCTCCCGTTGCGAAATCCGCAGCGCCTGCTGATCTCTCAGCGCCTGCTGCTGTTGCCGGGCCTGCATCTGCTGCTGCTGAGCCGCCTGCTGATTTCGCAGAATCTGCTGCTGCTGCACCGCCTGTTGCTGCTGAACGGCCTGCTGTTGCTGCACCGCCTGCTGCTGTTGCACGGTCGGCTGTTGCTGCTGCACGGCATGATGTCGCTGCGCCTGCTGCTGCTGGACGGGCTGGGGCTGGGGCTGCGCCTGCGGCTGCACGCGTTGCGGCTGCACGGCCTGGGCCTGCGGAGTCTGGACCTGGCCCAGTCCGCTCTTGCCGTTGTCCTTCCCCTTGTCTTCCTTGTTTTCCTTCCCCTTTCCCTTGTCGTCCTTGCCGTGTTTCCCGCTCTTGCCGCGCTCCTTTTCCTGATCCTGCTGCTGCTGGTCGTTTTGAGCGAACGTCGCGGGGGCGTTGACGAACATCAGTAGCGTGATCGCCACGCCAATCAACCCTATGCGTTTCATTGGTACCTGCCTTCCTACCCGCAAGACTCCTGCAAGGCATCACCCAACTGCTGGGCCTGGGACAGGATTACGCGGCTGCGACGAAGGGCGCGTGCGCGAAACACGCGGTTACCGCGGTGAGGAGAGTTTCGAGATCGAATGGTTTTTCGAGCACCGCGAAAACGCCCATGGCCTGGAGATCGGCGATCACTTCGCGGCTGTTGCATGCGGTGGTGACGATCACCGAAATCTGCTGGAGCGAAGGGTCCGCCGCTCGCTGGCGCAGGACATCCCAGCCGGAGACCCAGGGCATCATCAGGTCGAGGATCACGAGATCGGATTTGCCGGCTCGCATTGCCTCGAGCGCTTCCCGGCCGTTGCACGCCTTCAGCGATCGAAAGCCCTGGCGCTGCAGAAAAGTCGTGAGCAACAGCCGGATGCTCGGATCATCGTCCACGACGAGCACCGAATGGCTTAGCGGAAGGTTCATTCCCCTTTCGACGCCGCTCTCGTGCCAAGTCAAGACATCACGACCCATGGTTTCCTGAGATCGAGGCGGTCCGTGTCGGCGGGCCAGAGATCGAGAGGCAGATAGAAAATGCCTTCGCCCTGCGCGCGGGCCTTTCTCATGAACTCGGTCATGCTCGCGCAGTAACCGGCGCTGCGGCGCACGTCCTTTCGATCGAAACGCACGCCCGTGCGCTCCGCCACGCCGTCGTAGACCCTGATCTCGTCAAATTGCGTTCCTGCCGGCGACTTCAGAACTTGACCTCCTGGCTCGACGCTCTCAGGTCACAAGTTTCGCACAACCAGCCGTGCGGGACGTGCTTGAACGGCTTCTCGTCCTCGTCCCGGAAGAGGGTTTTCGTCTGATGGCACCAGCCGCAACGGACGACGTGAGGGTTCCCGAAATGGGGATTCGCCTGGAGGATGGCCGCGGCGGCCTCTTTTTCATCGGCGATGAGGTCTTCACTGCGCAGTACTTTCCCTGCCGTCGCTCGGACGGCCTCTCTGGTCATAATGACTCTCCTGTCCGGCGGGACCTGCCGGAGCGACGTCCCGTTTTGGTGGCGCTCTCGTCGTTCGGCGGCTCGAGCAGCGGCAGTCTGACGATGAAAGTGGATCCACGCCCGAGCCCCGGGCTCTCGACGCGAACGCTGCCGCCGTGGAGCTTCACGATTTCGGCCACGATCGCGAGGCCGATTCCGAGTCCGCGCACGTGGGCGGACCGCGGGTCCGCCTGGCGGTACAGCTCGAAGACATGCGGCACGAAGTCGGCCCTGATGCCGCTGCCGGTATCGACGACCGACACCCGCACGTCGCTTCCGTCGCGCTCCAGCCGGACGTCGATTTCGCCGCCGGGCGCCGTGAATTTGATGGCGTTGCTCAGGAGGTTCCAGACGACCTGCAGGAGCCGCACGCGATCGCCGCGCAACGCCGCGGTATCGAGCGCGAGATCGAGGCGGACCTGCAGACCGCGCTCGCTCGCACCGGATTCGGTCATTTCGATCGCCGACCGGACGACCGGGACGAGGTCGATGTCCTCCATCTCCATGCTCAGCTTCTGCTCTCGAATGCGCGTGACGTCGAGCAGGTCGGCGATGAACAGCCGCAGGAGCGCGGCGCTCTGGTCGACATGAACGAGCGCTTCGCCGGAGAGCTCCGGATTGGCCTTCGCGAACTGTACCCATCCGATGATCGACGTCAGCGGCGTGCGCAACTCGTGAGCGACCGTGCCGAGGAACGCCTCCTTGTAGCGATTCGCCTTCTCGGCCTCGCGGAACAGCATCGCCGTATCGATCGCCACCGCCGCGCGTTGCGCCAACTCCTCGGCGAGTTGCAGGTCGACGTCGCCGTACACGCGCCGCGATGAGGAGAACGTCGTCGTTCCCAGTACCTTGTTGCGCACGATCAGCGGCACGCTGATGAGCGACCGCACGCCGAGGGCGCCGATGAGCTGCATGATCTTCGGCTCGGGCTGGATGCCGGTGAGGCCCGTCTCGGCGAGGTCGGTGAGCAGCACCGATTTGCGCAGCAGCAGCGCCTGAGGCGCGCCCGGCGCGTGCTCCGGCTCGCTGAATGCGACCTCCTGGAACTGCAGTGCGAGGTCGCGCAGTACGGGATTGGCGTGCGACACGGTGAGGTGGCGGATCGAGCCGTCGTCATTCAGGAGGTCGACGGCGCACCAGTCGGCAAATGCGGCTGTCGAGAGGCGAGTGAGCGACTCGAGCGTCGTCTCGTAGTCGAGCGACGACGCCAGCAGCGCGCTCGCCTGGGAGAGCATGTCGGCGGATCGCGCGGCCTCCTCGGCCGCGAGGACGCTTCGCTTCAGAACATTGATGTCGAGGACGGCCACGATCGCTCCGTCGATTTTTCCCTCGGACGTGCGATACGCGCGAATGCGCAACAGCCGCCAGTCACCGCCGGCGTCCTGCACCTCCACGTCCGCGGCGGTCGCCGTCTCGATGACTGCCCCGACGAGCTTTCCGACATGCGCGACGTCCAGAGCCGACTTCGCCTCGCCGAGAGGCCGGCCGATCGAAATCGGACGGAGGTGGAAAAGGAGTCCGGCGGTGAGGTTGAACCGCCGCACCGTCATGTCGGCGCCGACGAAGAGGATCGGTACCTCCACCGCTCCCAGCACGTTCTCGATGTCGTCGTTGAACTTCACCAGCGCGCTGTTGCGAAGCCGGAGCTCGTCGTTGAGCGTGCTCAACTCCTCATTCGCCGACTGGAGCTCCTCCTTGGCCGTCTCCAGCTCCTCGTTCGTGCTGCGGAGCTCCTCGTCGCTGGAACGGGCTTCCTGCGCCGCGGCGGAGGCTTCGTCCGCGAGGACCTGGTGATCATCGATCGCCGCGGCGAGCGCGTGCCGCAGCCCTTCGATCTCGGTCTGCACACCCGCGGCGGTTGCCTTCCGCTTCGCCGGTGCGGGACGGCTGCGAAACAGAATCCAGCAGCACTGGCGGCCGGGGATGTCCTGCGGAATGATCTCGAACGAAACGCAGCGGCGAACGTTGCCGTCCGTCACGAGAATGTCTTCGTTCGCGACGGGTATCTGTTCCCGCAGCGCGCGGCGCAGCGCGGGTCGCAGCACCGCCAGAACCTCGTGATGCCGGACGAGCCCGAACAGATCGAGAGAGACGTCTCCCGGTTCGAGCGCGATGAAAGGGGAGACGTCGCCGCGAATGCGGGTGATCTCCATCTGTGCGTCGACGAGCACGCCGCAACCGGCGAGATGCGCGCCGAGGAAGGCGTCATCATCGTCGCGACCGCTGCCGGTGACGCGGCCCGCGGCCGGCGCGGCCAGGACCGTTCCCGGCGGCGGTGCACGGCGTGCAACGTCGAGCGATGCGAGCACTCCCGGAACATGAAGCTTGCGGTAGATGAGCGGCTTCACCGAGACGGCCGCGAGCTGATTGGTGGTGCCGCGGAGATTCTCCGAGCTTCCGAGCATCAGGAAGCCGCCCGGGGCCAGCGCGTACTCCAGGCTGGCGATCGCCTTCTTCTGCAGCTCCGCGTCGAAGTAGATCAGGACGTTGCAACAGGTCACCAGATCGATCCGCGAATACGGAGGGTCGCGCGTGACGTCGTGCGCGGCGAAGATGCACATCTCCCGCAGCGCTCTTGCGATCTTGTAGCCGCCCGGAGCCGTCGTGAAGAAGCGCGCCAGGCGCTCCGGCGACACGCCGCTCACCGCACGCGCTGAGTAGAAGGCGGTCCGCGCCTTCTGCAGCGATTTCTCATTGATGTCGGTCCCATACAGGACGACTCGCGGCGCATCGTCGCGTCCGTCGAGGAACTCGAGCAGCGTGATCGCGAGCGAGTAGACCTCTTCGCCGGTCGAGCAGCCGGCGACCCAGACGCGCACCGTGTCGCCGGGGCCGCGGTTCTCGGTGATCGCGGGAAAGGCGATCGACTTGAACGCCTCGAATCGCGCCGGCTCGCGGAAGAACGCGGTCACCCCGATCAGAAGGTCCTGGTACAGCGTTTCGACGGCGGCGCCGTCCTTCTCGAGAGCGCCGGCGTAGCTGGCCAGATTTTCGTGGTTTCCAAGGAGGGCGCGTCTCAGGATGCGGCGCTCGACGCTGGCGCGTTTGAAGTGGCTGAAGTCGACCGGGTGGTGGGCACGCAGCAACTCGTGAATGCGCTCCAGCTCCGCGGCCTCCGACGGCTCGGCGATCGGCGAGGAGTCGCGGCGGGCGATGGTCGCCAGCCGCTCGGCGATTCCGGCCGGCGGTAAGACGAAGTCGGCTGCCACGGCGGCTGCCCGCGGCATCGCGTCGAATTTCGCGCTCTCCGGACTCTGCGCGAACGTGATTCCTCCGGCGTCGCGGATGGCGGTCAGTCCACGAGCACCATCCGTATCGTTGCCCGAAAGCACGACGCCGATCGCGCCGCTTTCGCGATCGCGCGCGAGCGATTCGAAGAAACAGTCCAGCGGACGGTGAGGCACCTTCCGAGCTCGAGGTCCGAGACGGAGCACGTCGCCCTCGATGGTCATCTGCGCATCGGGCGGGATCACGTAAATGTGGTCGCGCTCGACGCGTACTCCGTCGGTCACTTCCTGCACCGGAATCGTGGTCGTGCCGGTCAGGATGTCGACCAGCATGCTTTGGTGATGCGGATCGAGATGCTGAATCAGCGCGTACGCCAGTCCGGTGTCGGCCGGCAGGGCGGAGACGAGCTCGATGAACGCGTCCAGCCCTCCCGCCGATGCACCGATGGCGACCACGCGCGCGGACGCGGGGCCTTGGTGCGATCGTGTTGTCATGGGTCACGTCCTTTCTCGAAAGACGCGTCTGAGGATGGAGAAAGTGGCGGGACGCTGCGGTGGATGCCTGGATGGCAGCCTTCTCGTTGGCGTTTGTCGCGACCTGCTTGGTCAGGCGTGTACTGAGGTAACCGGACGAGCATACGCCCCATTTTCCGATTTGGCAATGTTATTCGTGAAGCTTGCCTATGTGGCAATGATCGTGCAGAGGCTCAGCTCACATGTACGGACAGGTCCTCAGGCAGCTCCGCGAATCGAAAGGCCGCAGCCAGGCCGACGTCGCACGGAGCGTGTCGATCTCGCCCGCGCATCTGGCCCGGCTGGAAACGAATCAGCGCGGGCTGTATCTCGAGGACTTCATCAAGATCGCGGAAGCGCTCGGCGAAAAGCCCGGCAATCTCCTGCCGAACGACCTCGGCGACATCGGCCATCTGAAACCGCTGATCGATCGTCTGGCCACCGTCCCGCCCGAGCTTCTCCCCCGCGTCTCGACGATCGTCGAGAAAATCGTCCTGCTCACCGAACAGATCACCGCTCAAAGTAAGTCGACGCCCCGGCGAAAGTGACGTTCCACTGAATCTCGCCGGAGTTTCGAACCCGAACCGCACCAGAAAGGTCGCGCAATGAAGAAGACTCTGCTCGCTGTCTCTGTCCTGTCCCTCGCGTTTCTCGGCTGTACCTCCGCCATGAACACGGCACTCCCGCCCGGCGAAATGAGCCAGGCCGGAACGATCCGTCCGTGTCACCGCGACCATCGTGATGCCCAGGCGTGCGGCAACGCCATTTTCAACGGGACCGTGATCGCCCAGATCCATACCGGCCAGACGCTGACCGACGTCCGCGCCATCATGCGCCACGAGGCCGAGCGCCGCACCGTCGACGGCTCCAACGAATCGTGGGGCTACATCACCGACTACGACAACAAGGTGATGACGTGGATCGCCTTCACCGACCGCAAGGTCTCCGCCGTCACGACCCAGCCATGGGTTCGCGACTAACGCCTCAGAGGCAGAAAGAAGGATTCCATGGGTTTACTTTGGTTCGTCATCATCGGTGCGGTTGCAGGCTGGCTCGCCGGCCAATTCATGCGGGGCAGCGGCTTCGGCCTCCTCGGTGACATCATCGTCGGCATCATCGGCTCGTTCATCGGAGGCTATGTCTTCCGGAGCCTCGGAGCGGAGATCGGCCACGGTCTGGTCGGAACGCTCATCGTCGCCTTCGTCGGCGCCGTGCTGCTCCTCTTCATCGTCCGACTCTTCACCGGCCGCAGGGCTGGCCGCAGGTTGTGGTCTTGAGCGTTCTCAAGGTCGTCGCGATCGTGCTGATCGTTGCCGGCATCGCCGGACTCCTCTACGGCAAGTTCACGTACACGCAGGCGACGCATGAGGCGAAGCTCGGGCCGCTCGACCTCTCCGTGAAGGAGAAGAAGACGGTCAACATCCCACTTTGGGCAGGTGTCGCGGCAATCGTTGCCGGCGGACTGCTGCTCGTCGTTCCCGGGGCCGGAGGTCCAAAATGAAAAGGTTTTTCCAGCGTTCTTCACTCGTCCTTCTCGCGGTCGTTCTCGCGACCGCCGCAACGGCCTCCGCGCAGGACCGCGACGATCGCAACCGCGAACGCGAAGATCATCACCGGATGGATCGGACGATCACGGTCACGTGTGAATCGCGCGATGGACGCCGCCACCGATGCGCGGCCGACACGCTGGGGCAGATCACTCTCGGCCGCCAGCTCAACGACAATGGCCGGTGCGTCGAGAATCGCACCTGGGGCTATGACAGCAAGGGGATCTGGGTCGACCGCGGCTGCAGCGCCGAGTTTCTGATCGCCGACAACGGGGGGACGTCCCGCGGACACGGTCCCAGCCAGGCCATGCAGACGCTGACTTGCGAGTCGAACGGCAATCAGCGCAGCTACTGTCGCGGCGACGCCACCTTCGGCGTGCAGCTGACGCGTCAGCTCAGCCGGACCAAGTGCGTCTTCAACCGTAATTGGGGCTCGGACCACAAGGGCGTGTGGGTCAGCGACGGCTGTCGCGCCGAGTTCTCGTTGCGAACGCGGTAATCATTGCGGCCGTTCCGTGGGACTCTTCTCGCCGGGACCTGGGAGGTCGGGCCAACGCCCGCCCTCGGTCTCGGCGGAGAGGAGATCGTCGAGGCTGCCGTAGCGGTAGATCGTCGGCGCCTTCTGGATCGGCAGGCCGCCGGTATCGGCGGTGGGGCCGTACGTCGAGTAGACCGGGCGTCCGAGGAGCCGGAGGTAGACGACGAGCTGCGCGCGGTGATGCGCGGAGTGGGTGAGTCGGCGTAGGACGATCCAGCTGCGCGTCCGCGGGACGTCGAAGAACGCGGTCGTCTCGTTGAACCACGACTCCGGTTTCTCGCGGAGCTTGGCGAGGCGCATCGCGGAGAGCTCGGCGTAGTGATGGAGGAACGCGAGCCGCGTCTCCGGATCGGGAAGGGCTGGGCGGCCGGTGTCGATGCCGAGCATGCTCTTGAACCAGTTGTCCTCGCTGACGCACTGATGAACCATCTGCTCATGCGGCGTGCGGATCCGATCAGCGGGGCGGAACTCGAGGTCTTCGTCGCGGAAGACCGACCAGACCGAGAGCGTCTTCAGGCGCTCGGTGTCGTAGGTGTCGAGCAGGAAATCGAACGCGTGCATCGCTACTAGCTTTGCACATGTGTCATCTGAGCGTAGCGAGGGATCTGGGTGGCGAGGGCGGCACGAGTAGCGCGCCTTCCGCCCGCCCAGGTTCCTCGCTACGCTCGGAATGACACCGCAGAAAGCCGCACGACATCGAGCGCATCCCGCTCGACGAACGGCCTGCGCACGCCGGATCACCGGGCCGCGTCCGAGGAAAACACCGCAGCATCCGAGGAAAACAGCGCCGCATGCGAGGCAAACGGCGCCGCGTCCGACGAATACGGCGCCGCCCGCGAGAGTGACGGCACCACCTGACAGAATAACAAACACGCCTGTTAGGATAACGGCGCCGCAGCCGTGCAGCACGCGTTGCGCCGCCTGCTACGCGCGTAAACCGCGCTGACTTTCCCTGTTGCACGGCATGCGACACGTGTAACCACGCGGGCGACACCGTCATCCACCTCCGCGACGCCGTAATCCGCGCTGGCGACAGCGTCATCCTTGCAGCGCCCACTCGAAAACTCGCGCGCGACACGGGTTTTTGTTAGGCGACACCGGAAACATGACAGGCGTTCGCGGGATCCCGCCGTGTTTCACGTGGGAGTGATAGGTTGCGACGGTGCTCGCGGACGATTCCACCAGACTCGAGCCCGCGCATCTGACGCATACGACCAGGAACGGGCGCGCGAAGGCGCGCCGGACAACGTAGCCCCGGGCTCCGCCCGGGGAAACCAGATCGCGCCAAGGACGGCGGCCGCGAAGGCGGCCGCCACAACAACCGGCGGCCGCCTTCGCGACCGCTCGTCCGGCGCGCCTTCGCGCGCTACAACATGCCGCCGCGCGGCTACTCCACTTCGCCGGCGTAGACGTTGAACCGGCCGTCGCGCACGAAGCCGAGGAGCGTGAGGCCGAACTCGCGCGCGGCGTCGACGGCGAGCGTCGAGGGCGCGCCGACCGAGGCGAGCACGCCGATGCCGGCGACGATCGCCTTTTGCGCCAGCTCGAAGCTCGCGCGGCTGCTGACCATCAGGATCGCGCCGGCGAGCGACTCCGGCTCCTCGCGCACGAGCGAGCCGATCGCCTTGTCGACGGCATTGTGGCGGCCGATGTCCTCGCGGATGCGCAGCAGCTCTCCGGTCGGACGGAGGATCGCGGCGCCGTGGAGGCCGCCGGTGGCGTGGAACGCGGACTGGTTTTCGGAGAGCAACTGCGGCAAGCGGTGCACGAGCGAGCGCGCGATTCTCGTTCTCGCGCCGGCAGGATTGCCGGCGCCACACTGGATCACGCGCACGGCGTCGATCGACGTTTTCCCGCAGACGCCGCAGCTCGAGGTCGTATAGAAGTGCCGGTCGAGTTTCGCGGAATCGATCGTGACGCCGTCGGCCAGCGCGACGCGGACGACGTTCGGCGATCCCCACACGCGGATTCCCTCGATCTCCGCGCCGGAGCGGATGAGGGCTTCGGTGAAGAGGAACCCGGCGGCGAGATCGAAGTCGTCGCCCGGCGTCCGCATCGTCACCGAGATCGGTTTCTCCCGCTGCTCGCCGCCAGTCCGCCACGCCACGCGGATCTCCAGCGGCTCTTCGACGGCGAGGACGTCGCCGGCCGCAATTTCACCCGCGGAAGTGACTCGTAACGTCTCAACCGGCGCGGTCCGCTCGTGGGGCATGAGCGATTGTAATTGCCGTACTCAGGCGCCGAGGCGTATAAATTTGCTTCCACCCTCGCCGCAGACAACTGAAAGGAGCGCGTCCCATGTCGAAATCGGATCGGAAGATCAGCCGCCGGAAGTTCATCAAGCTCACGGGCACTGCCGCCGCGACTGCGGGCTTCACCTCCGCGTTTCTCTTTCCCCAACGTGCACTCGCACAACAGAAGACCTTGAAGATCGTTCAGTGGAGTCACTTCGTCCCGGGGTACGACAAGTGGTTCGACAACGTCTTCACCAAGGAATGGGGGGCGAAGCACAACACGAACGTCATCGTCGACCACATCGCCATCGGGGAGATCAACGCCCGCGGGGCCGCCGAGGTCGCGGCGAAGAAGGGGCACGACCTCTTCATGTTCCTCTCGCCGCCCGCGGCGTATGAGAAGCAGGTCATCGACCATCGCGAGATCTACGACGAGGTGCAGAAGAAGCACGGCAAATCGATCGACCTCGGATACAAGTCGACGTTCAACCCGAAGACGCGGAAGTTCTTCGCGTTCTCCGACTCCTACGTTCCCGATCCGGGCAACTACCGCGAGGACCTCTGGTCGCAGGTCGGCTATCCGCACGGACCCGACAGTTGGCACGACCTCCTCGACGGCGGAAAGAAGATCAAGGAGAAATTCGGCAACCCGGTCGGCATCGGGCTCTCGCAGGAGCTCGACACGAACATGGCGATGCGCGCGCTGCTATGGTCCTTTGGCGGCGCGGAGCAGGACGCGCACGGCAACGTCACACTGAATTCGAAGAACACCGTCGAAGCCGTGAAGTTCATGCGGCAGCTCTACAAGGATTGCCAGACGCCGGAAGTCTTCTCGTGGGACCCGTCGTCGAACAACCGCGGCATCCTGGCGGGCAAGCTCTCCTTCGTCGCGAACGCGATCTCGGTCACGCGCTCGGCGGAGAAAGACAACCCCGAGATGTCGAAGCAAATCCAGCTTCGTCCCGCGCTCAAGGGGCCGGTGCGCCGCATCGCCTCCGAGCACGTGATGAGCTGCTATGTCATTTGGGACTTCGCCGAGAACAAGGAAGGCGCGAAGCAGTTCCTCGTCGATCTGATCAACGATTTCGAGACGGCGTTCAAGGCGAGCGAGTTCTACAACTTCCCCTGCTTCCCCACGACCGTTCCGAACATCAAAGGCCTCCTCGCCAACGATCCGAAGGCGGTGCCGAACAACAAGTACGCGATCCTCGAAGGCGTTCTCTCGTGGGCCACGAACGTCGGCTATCCCGGCTTCGCGACCGCGGGCATCGACGAGGTCTTCAACACCTTCGTCATCCCCACCATGTTCGCGAAAGCGGCCCGCGACGAGATGACGCCCGAAGCGGCGGTGAAAGCCGCCGACGAAGAGGTGCGTCGCATCTTCGCGAAGTGGAAGTGAGCCGGAATCGGCATCCGGCATCCGGCATCCGTTCACGGGTGCTCCGGATGCCGGATGCCGGATGCCGGATGACGGGGGGCACGTGGCGGTCGTCGAGACCAGAAAACTCACCAAGGTCTTCAAACGAGGGAACGTCGGCGCCGTCATGGGCGTCGATCTCGAAACGCGGGAAGGGGAGTTCCTCGTGCTCCTCGGCCCGTCCGGCTCCGGCAAGACCACGCTGCTGCGGATGATCGCGGGACTCGAGGAACCGACGGCGGGCGACATCCTGATCGGCGGCCGGGTCGTCAACGATCTCTCGCCGCGCGAGCGCCGCATCGCGATGGTGTTCCAGAGCTATGCGCTCTATCCGCACCTGACCGCGTACGGCAACATCACTTTCCCGCTGAAGGCGCAGGGCGTCGCGAAGGCGAAGCGCGACGAGCGCGCCGAATGGGCCGCCTCGCTCCTCGGCATCAAGCATCTCTTCCAGCGCAAGCCGCGCGAGCTCTCGGGCGGCGAGCGGCAGCGCGTTGCGCTGGCGCGCGCGATCGTGCGCGAGCCGTCGGTGTTCCTACTCGACGAGCCGCTCTCGAACCTTGACGCGAAACTCCGCGCCAGCGCGCGCGAGGAGCTCGAGCAGTTCCAGAAGCGCGTCGGCACCACCGCCATCTACGTCACGCACGACCAGGTCGAGGCGATGGCGATGGGCGACCGTGTCGTCGTCATGTCGCAGGGACTGGTGCGGCAGATCGGAACACCGGCCGACGTCTACGACGAACCGGCGGACACCTTCGTCGCGACCTTCCTCGGCTCGCCGCCGATGAACATCCTTCCGGCCGACGACGTGCTCGTCGGATTCCGTCCGGAGCACTTCCTCCCGGCCGCCGTCGCCGACCGCACCGGTGCGCACACGCTCTACACGTTCAACATCGGGCACAGCGAGTACCTCGGCGCCGAGCGGATTCTCTACGGCACCATCGAGGGCGGCCCCTTCCACCGTCAGAAAGCGATCTCACGCATCCCGTCGACCCACGCCGCCGGCCTCGACGATGGCTCGACGCATACCTTCTCGATCGCGGAGGCGAACCTGAAATTCTTCGATAAACAGACCGAGAAGCGCACCGCGCGGAGGAGCCTGCCGGCGTGAGAAAGCAGCGCTGGCTCGGGCCGGCGATGTTCATACCGGCGATGCTCTACATCGTCGCGCTCATCGGCGTCCCGTTCGCGCTCGCGTTCTTCTACAGCCTCGGCGACGTCAAGGTCGGCAGCGCGAGCTACCACTTCGTCGGCCTGGCGAACTTCCGCAGCATCCTGCACAACCCGACCTTCCGTCTGGCGCTGCGCAACTCGTTCCTCTTCACGATCGTGTCGCAGGTGCTCGTCCTGATCGGAGCGACCACTCTTTCCGTCGCGTTACGCGAGGCGTTTCCGGGCCGGCGGTTTTTGCGCTTTCTCATCCTGCTGCCGTGGGTGGCACCCGTATCGATCGGGTCGATCGGCTGGAAGTGGATCCTCGATTCGCTCTACAGCGTCATCAACTGGGTGCTCGTCCGCGTCCATCTCGTGAAGCCATTCGACACGCCCGTCTGGCTCGGCGAGCCGAAGCTCGCGATGTTCTCGGTGATCATGGTGCACACGTGGCACATGCTCCCGTTCGCAACCGTGATCATGCTCGCGGGCCTGACGGCGATCCCGAACGACATCCACGAAGCCGCGGCCGTCGACGGCGCCGGCTTCTGGCGCACTCTGTTCCAGATCACGATTCCGATGATGCTGCCGATCATCAACGTCGCGGTGCTCTTCGGCGTCGTCTTCACGTTCACCGACATGACCGTGATCTACATCCTGACGCGCGGCGGTCCGTACGACACGACGCAGGTGATCCCGTCGCTCGCATTCTTCACCGGCATCCTCGGGTCGGACCTCGCCGAGGGGGCGGCAATCTCGATCTTCATGCTGCCGATTCTGATGATCGCGACCTACCTCGTGCTGCGGTCGGCGCATCGCGCGGAGGTGACGTAGTGCACGATTGGACCCACGCCGCCGTCAGGCGGCGGAAGATCCATAGCCCCCGCCTTCAGCCGGGGGGCGCGTTGATGCACATGGATGTGAGCCCGCGTAGCGGGCGGCAGAAGAGCGTCTGTCGCCCGCTACCCGGGCTCGCACGGAATGTCGTCACCTTTCCCCCGCCTGAAGGCGGGGGCTACGGATCGTTCGCCGCCAACGGCGGCTTGGAGTCCTTCACACGTGTCGAGCGCGGGGAGGTACGAACCTAGTGGCGCGCGCGCAGAAGCGTTTCAACAACGCGATGATGTGGCTCGTCCGCATCGTCTTCGCGGTGCTCCTGGCGTTCCCGTTCTATTGGATGCTCATCACGACATTCAAGCGGACGACCGACCTGTACGACCTGAAGAACAACCCGTTCATCTTCAACGAGCGTCCGACCCTGGAGCACCTCAGGCTCCTCTTCAACGAGACGCTCTTTCTGCGGTGGATCGGCAACACCGTCTTCGCCGGCGCGATCGTTGTGATCATCACACTCCTGCTGGCGGTGCCGGCCGCCTACGCGCTGGCGCGGCTGACGGGGAGCTGGGGGGTGCAACTCGGCATCGGCGTCTTCCTCACGTACCTGATTCCGCCGACGCTCCTGTTCATCCCGCTCTCCCGCATCGTCGCACTCCTCGGCCTGCAGGACTCGCTCTGGTCGATCATTGTCGTCTATCCGAGCTTCACGATTCCGTTCTCGACGTGGCTGCTGATGGGCTTCTTCAAGTCGATCCCGCGCGACATCGAGGATGCCGCGATGGTCGACGGCCTGACGCGGTGGCAGGCGTTCGTGAAAGTGATGATCCCGATGTCGACGTCCGGGATCCTCACGGTGGTCATCTTCGCGTTCACGCTCGTGACGCAGGAGTTCGTCTACGCGCTGACGTTCATCTCCTCGGCGGCGCACCAGACGGTCGGCGTCGGCGTCCCTACGTTCCTAGTGCGTGGTGATGTTTATTACTGGGGCTCGTTGATGGCGGCGTGTCTCATCACCAGCCTCCCGATCGGCATCCTCTACAACCTCTTCCTCGACCGCTTCATCGAAGGTTTCACGGTCGGCGCGGTGAAGTGAGTCCTCAGTCCTCGGTCCTCAGTCCTCGGACCTGAGTCATCGAATTGTTTCTTCTGAGGACCGAGGACCGAGGACTGATTCCAAAAACCGTGTATTGATCAGTTCGTTGTAGACAGGCTCAACTTCGTCGTCTACTCTTTTCCCGCCTAGTCCCGCAAATCAGTCCTCAAATCGGGAAAGAGATGCGCCTATCTCACGTCCGAGTGGTTGGACCGAGCCCAAATGCGCTGGTGCAACGCCGCGCGACTCATAGCTTCTGTCCTCGGTTTTTTGCAGTTTCCACTCTTCAACGAACGAGAAAGAGAAGGAGTCACTCATGGCATCTAGGGCCATTCGCGCCACCATTATCCTGGCGGCTATCCTCGTGTGGGCATCATTTGCGGCCGCACAAAACGTTTCAACCAACGGCGACGGGCTGACGATTCACGGCTTCGTCGACGCCACCGCTTTCCTGCAGAACCAGAACTTCACCTTCGGCAACGGCCAGAACGCCGAGTTCCCGAATGCTCCGCAGACGAACACCGATCGCTGGTTCCTCGATGGCGACGTTCGTAATACCCGGCTCACGTTCAACTGGAGCGGCCCGAAGCTCAACGACGACATGAAGGTCAACGCCGCCGTTGAAGGCGACTTCTTCGGCGGCTTCAATGGAACCGGCGGTTTCAGCAACGCGCAGGAAACGCCGCGTCTCCGCCTCGCATACGTCGACCTCGTGCGCGGCGCGACCACCTTCCGCATCGGCCAGGCGTGGTCGCCGCTGTTCGGCAGCGTCGCGAACTCGTACTCCCACATCGCCTTCCCGATTGGCTACGGCGCGACGGGCGACGTCGGCTGGCGCTTCCCCGGCGTCTTCATCTATCACGACCTCTCCAAGACGACGAAGTTCACCCTCGGCGTGTTCCGCAACACGTGGAACGCTCCGGGCAACGTGGTCGACTCCGGCAGCGCCGGCCAGGCCTCCGCGATTCCGCAGGTCGAGGCGCGCTTCGACTGGAGCGGCAAGACCGGCGGCGGCGCGTGGAACACCTACGTCGTCGGCCACCTCGACAAGAAGGACCTCTCCGGCGCCGGCGTGAAGACCGCGAACGACTCGCTCACCGGCTGGGCCGGCGAGTTCGGCGGCAAGCTGACGGCGGGGAAGGCGACCCTTCAGGGAAACTTCTACAGCGGCAAAGCGATCGGCCAGCAGTTCGGCCAGATGGCGCAATTCGGCGACATCAAGAGCTGGGGCGCGTGGGTCCAGGGTGGACTCAACTTCACCAAGACGTGGGCCGGTTACGTCTTCGTCGGTGCGGAGAGGGCGAACAAGGACGACGTCATCGCGGCGAAACAGCCCCGCCTCGAGAACCAGATGGTCGTTCCCTCTCTCATGTACACCACGGGTCCCTATGGGTTCAACGTGGAGTGGCTGCACTCCCAACTGACAACCGTTGCCGCAACGGGCGCTCAGACGAAGACGAAAGGTGATCAGCTGGCGGCGAGCGTCATCTACAAATTCTAGGAGAGCTATAGAAGGAGAGAAGGTTTATGACCGACATTACCGCAGGAAGTTTGCCCACAACTGCCCGAGCGGACTACCCGATCAAACGCATCATCTTTGCCTCGAGCCTCGGCACGATGATCGAGTGGTACGACTTCTACATCTTCGGAAGTCTCGCCGCGGTGATGTCGGCCCTTCTCTTTCCCGGAAAAGACCCCACATGGGACCTCATCAAGTATTGGGCGCTGTTCGCGACGGGCTTCGTCGTCCGGCCGTTCGGCGCCATCGTCTTCGGCCGCATCGGCGACATGATCGGACGCAAGTACGCGTTCATGGTCACGCTCTCGATCATGGGCCTCTCGACGTTCCTCATCGGATGCATTCCGACGTATGCGACGATCGGCTTCCTCGCTCCTTTGATCGTCGTGGTCCTGCGTCTCGCGCAGGGGCTCGCCCTCGGCGGTGAATACGGCGGAGCGGCGGTCTACGTCGCCGAGCACGTGCCCGACAACAAACGCGGGTTCTATACGAGCTTCATCCAGATCACCGCGACGCTCGGCCTCTTCGTCTCGCTGCTGGTCGTCCTCGGCGTCAAGGGAATGATGTCCGATGCCGCATTCAAGGCCTGGGGTTGGCGCGTTCCGTTCCTGCTGTCGATCATCCTCGTGGCGATGTCGTTCTACATCCGCATGAAGCTCTCGGAGTCGCCGCTCTATGCCTCGCTCAAGAGTCAGGGCAAGACGTCGACGGCACCGCTGAAGGAAGCGTTCGGCAACTGGTCGAACTTCAAGATCGTCCTCCTCGTCCTCCTCGGCGCCACCGCCGGCCAGGGTGTGGTCTGGTACACCGGTCAGTTCTACGCGCTCTCGTTCATGCAGAGCATCATGAAGGTCAGTGTCGTGCAGTCGTCGATCGTCGTCGCCATCGCCGTGCTGCTCGCCATGCCGTTCTTCACCATCTTCGGGGCACTCTCCGACCGCATCGGCCGGCTGAAGGTCATGATGGCGGGCAATCTCATCGCGGCGATCACGTACCTCCCGATCTACCACGCGATGGTCAACTCGAGCCCCGATCCGAAGCACCCGAACATGCTGATGCTGACGCTTCTCGTGTTCGTCCAGGTCATCTACGTGACGATGGTGTACGGACCGATCGCCGCATTCCTCATCGAGTCATTCCCGGCGAAGATCCGCTACACCTCGTTCTCGCTCCCGTATCACATCGGCAACGGCTGGTTCGGCGGCACTCTGCCGCTCCTCGCCGGTGTCGTCGTCGCCGAAACGCACAACAACTTCGCCGGCCTGTACTGGCCGATCGGTGTCGCGCTGATGACGTTCCTCATCGGCACGTTCGTTCTCTCCGAGAGCCATCGCACCGAGATCTGGCAGGAAGCCGAAGAAGCGCGTCCGGCGTAGTTTGCCGTCAGTTGTTTCGTTCGGGATCTCGCCTCACTGCGAGATCCCGAACGCAGTTCGCGGCATGGTCACTCTGCGCCGTGCGAAGAAGTAGTCCGGCGCCTCGATCGTCTTCGAGATCGTCTTGAAGCTGTAGCACTGATCGCGCGAGCCGTAGAGGCCGAACGTCAGGGACGAGAGGCCGGTGAGGTCGATCGGAGTGAATTTCCCGCTGATCACGTCGCGCGTGAGAGGTTCTCCCTCCACGATGTCGTTCGCGAGGGCGACCCAGATCGTCGACTCCAGCCCGAACTCGGCCTGCTCGCCCG
>DASYSN010000406.1:0-5517 GCA_036003305.1 Thermoanaerobaculia bacterium | reverse complement strand
CGCGCTCGAGCGGCACTTCTTCCGTCCGCACTTCGCCGGCGTCACCGAACCCGAGGTCCGACGCCGTGATGACGTCCGAGCCGGAGAGCACGAGCGCTCTCTGCGAGCGGTTCTGCAGCTCGCGGACGTTGCCGGGCCACGGATGCGAGAGCAGCGCGGCGCGTGCCGAGTCGTCGATCCGTTTGCCGCGCAGGAACGCTTTCGCGAGCGGCAGGATGTCCTCCGTCCGTTCGCGAAGCGCCGGCACGTGCAGCTCGACGACCGCGATGCGGAAGTAGAGGTCCTGCCGAAACGTCGGCTTGCGCAGGTCGGCGTTGGTGGCGCAGAGGACGCGGACGGCGACGCGCCGCGTCTCGTTCGAGCCGAGGCGCTCGAACTCGCCGCTTTGGAGAACGCGCAGGAGCTTCATCTGCCCCGCGGCCGAGAGGTTTCCGATCTCGTCGAGGAAGAGGGTGCCGCCGTTGGCCGCTTCGAAGCGCCCGATGCGCAGACGCGTCGAGCCGGTGAAGGCTCCCGGCTCGGCGCCGAACAGTTCACTCTCCATCAGCTCGTCCGGCAGCGCGCCGGCATTCACTTTCACGAGCAGCTTGGAGCGTCTCCGCGAGTTCGCGTGAATGATCTCGGCGATCTTCTCCTTGCCGGCGCCGTTCGGGCCGGTGATCAGCACCGGCACGTCGCTCGGCGCGACCTGCAGCGCCAGCGTGACGACGCCGTGCATCGCCTCGCTCTCGTAAACGATGCCGCAGAGATCGGCCGCCGCCGAAATCGTCTGCCGCGTGTTGGCGCGCTGCCGATCGTCGACGAGGACGCGGAGCAGCGGCTGGATCGTCGCGATCAGCTTCGCGTCATCCCACGGCTTCGCCAGGTAATCGGTCGCTCCTTCGCGCACGAGTTGCACCGCCGTCTCGAGCGACGTCCACGCCGTGATCAGGAGAATCGGCAGGTCGGGATGCGCGGCGCGCACGCGGCGAAAGAACGCGATCCCCTCGTCGCCGCTCGTCGCGCCGGGCGTGAAGTTCATGTCCTGCAGGACCACGCCGATGTTGCCGCGCGCGATGGCGCGCATGGCGGATTCCGTATCGCGCGCGACGACCGACTCGATGTCGTTGACGTCGAAGAGAACCCGCAGCGAGCTCGCCACCGCGGGTTGGTCTTCGACGATCAGGACTTTCGGCATCGCGCGCGTCAGACGCTGCGCGTGGCGATCGACGGCGGCACCATGGTGGCCCTCAGCGCGGGGGGAATCGTCGACAACAAGCCGTTGATCCATAGCAGCAGCATCCCCGCGGCGACGAGTTGCCACGGGAGCTTGACGTCAGATACGCGGCTGAGCAGGAAAAGATTCAGACCGTAGGCGCCGGCTACGCCGAGAAGGAGGCCGGCAGTCGTCGTGATCCAGTTTTCAGCAAGAAAGTGGCGGAGGATGTCGCCGCGCGTGGCGCCGAGGGCGCGGCGCGTGCCGATCTGCTTCGTGCGCTCGGCGACGCTCATTGCGGTGACGCCGACGATGCCGAGGGCGGTGATCACGATCAGCGCGATGATGAGAGCAGTCATTCCGCCGATCGCGATGCGGTTGGTGCGAAAGTAGCCCTCTTTGACGGACGCGATGGTGAGCGTCTTCAGCACGCGGTTCGGATTCACCTTCAGGAGACGCGGCTCCAGCGCGGCGACCACCGCCTTCATCGCGCCCGGCTCGGTTCGCACCAGGTAAGAAGAGCCGGAGCTGTTGTAGGACCGTCCCGGGTTGAAGACGGTGTACTCGCCGATGTTCCAGGAGTATGGATTGTAGAAGTTGTCGAACACGCCGATCACGGTGCGGATTTTCGACGGATCGGAGCCGGCGTGGAGCACCTTCCCGATCGGGTTTGCATTTCCCCAGATCTTCTTGGCGAGCACGGAGTTGATGATCGCGACCTTCGACCGTTCGTTCGGGTCGAGTGGAGTGTCGGTCGGAACGAAGTTGCGTCCCGCGATGATGTGTACTCCGAGGGTGTCGAAGAGCCCGCTCGTCGTCGAATAGTTCTGCGCCTGGAACTTCCCTTCGTACCCCTCGGTCGTGAAGAGGGCCGAGCTGCCGCCACCCTGCCACGGCAGGAAGTACGTGGCGGCGACGGCCTTCACTCCCGGCATCGCGCGTAGCGCGCCGAGGTCGGCCTGCACGGCGTTGTCGAGGAACGACTGGTCGTTCCACTCGGAGCCGAACGGCTCGGCGGTGACGAAGAGAAGGTTGTCGTCGTCGAACCCCGACGGCTTCAGCGTCGCCTTCCGCTGGTCGAGGATCATGTTCAGACAGTTCGTGACGATCGTCAGCGTGATGGCGATCTCGAGGACGATGAGCAGGAACCGCGTACGGTTGTGGCCCATGGCGCGAAGAATCGGTCCGATGTGCATGCTGTCCTCCGATTTGTGCAGCGTTACTGAAGCTTCAGTTGCATCGCCGGCGCGATGGAACAGATGCGCCACGCCGGGTAAATGCCGGCCATGAGACCGGCGACGAGAGAGAGGACGATCGAGACGCCGACCATCTCGAGGTCGAGCGAGACGCCGCTGACGGAATTTCCGTTCGGCGCCTTCAGAATCGCGGCGATGGCGGTGAGCGTCGCCACCGACAGCAGCAGACCGAGCGCGCCGCCGACCACGCCGACCACCTCGCACTCGACGACGTGCTGCCAGAAGACCTGCGCCTTGCTCGCGCCGAGGGCGCGGCGGACGGAGACCTCGGGGATGCGCGCCAGGAACTTGCCGAGGAGCAGACCGACGAGGTTGAGCGAGCAGACGATGAGGAAGAGCAGCGAGATGATGCTCATCGCCTTGACCGGCTTCGGCACGAGACCGAATTCCTCGGCGAGCTCCGGCATCGACTTGATCTGATTGTTCAGCGGCCGTCCGAACCGCCCCATCTTCTTCTGATCGCGGACGTAGTCGTCAACGTAGTCTTGATACGCCTGCCGGCTCGCCCGCGTGGGCAACTCCACCCAGAACTGCACGAAGTCCGTCTCCGACTGCAGCTGCTCTTCAAACGTGTTGCCGCCCGACTTCCAGCCGTCGCTGTCGCCGTACGTCCGGATCTGCATGATCGGCGTGAAGCGGAACGGCAGGTAAATGGTCTCCGGCGGCACCGGCCCCTGCACGAGGTCGTAGTAGCGGTAGGAAGGGGTCCAGTCGGGCGAGATGATGCCGGCGACCTTGAAGTTCCGGTCCGCGATGCGCACCGTCTTGCCAACGCTGTTGCCGCCGCCGAAGAGCTTCTGATTCATCGCGGCGTCGATGACGATCACCGGCTCCGGCTTGGCGTCCGCCGCCTTGTCCCACCCCGAGCCGTACTGGAACGGGATGTTGAACATCGGAAAGAAGTCGCTGGTCGTGATGCGGATCCGCTCGCGGAACGGCCGGACTTTCGCGGACGGAGGAAAGACGAACATCTGCGAGTAAAACGAGGCCGTCTGGTGCGTCGGAATGGTCGAGCGCATCAACGCGAGCGTGTCTTTGTAGGTGATCTGCGGTGGTAGCGCCTTCGGGTCATCCGGGCTGTAGCTGCGCGACGGGTCCCAGTTGTCCATGCGGACGTAGAAGAGCGAACGGCTCTTCCCGGGGAGCGGGTCTTTCTCGAAGACGTGCCGCAGCGCGATGAACGTGGTCGAGATGCAGATGCCGAGGGCAATCGCTCCGATGAGCACCGCCGTCAGGATGGGCGTGCGCCGGAGGCTGCGAAATGCGGTTTGGACGTGGTAGCCGAGCATCGCCGTCTCCTCAGTTGAGCGTCGGCGCGCTGTGACCAGCGCCGACAATGGCGCCGCCGCCGTCCTCGCGCGCGAGCGTCACGCGCGGACGTTCGACGTCGACGATGCGGCCGTCGAAGACGTGCAGTTGGCGGTGCGCCCGTTCGGCGCACTCGGGACTGTGCGTGACCATCACGATGGTCGTGCCGGAGTCGTTGATCCGCTCGAGGAGATCCATGATCTCGCGCGTCATGACGGAGTCGAGGTTGCCGGTCGGCTCGTCGGCGAGGATCAGCTTCGGCTCGCCGGCTAGCACGCGCGCGATCGCGACGCGTTGCTGCTGTCCGCCCGAGAGTTGCGATGGGAGATGCTTCGTTCGCGCGGACAAGCCCACCTGCTCCAGCGCGCGCTCGATCCGCTTCTTCCGCTCGGCCGCCGGCAGGCCGCGGTAGCGCAGCGGGACGTCGACGTTGTCGAACACCGACAGGTCGGGGATGAGGTTGAATGACTGGAAGACGAAGCCGATTGTCCGGTTCCGGATCTGCGACATCTCCTTGTCCGACAAACGGCTGACGTCCATCCCGTTCAGCAGGTACGTCCCCGAGTCGAACGTGTCGAGCAGACCGGCGACGTTGAGAAACGTCGTCTTGCCGGAGCCGGACGGGCCGGTGACGGAGACGAACTCGCCGCCGCCGACCAGCAGCGAAAAGTCCTCCAGGGCATGGGTCTCGATCGATTCGGTCCGGTAGACTTTCTTGATGTGCTTCATCTCGAGCATGGGATCTCCTATCGCAGCATCACGTTCGTGGCGTGTTGGAACGGGGTGGTGTCGGAGACGACGATGGTGTCGCCCTCTTTGAGTCCTTCGACGATCTCGACTTCGCTGGTGCTCATGGCGCCGGTGCGGATCTCGCGTCGCGTGGTCATCTTTCCGTCGACGACGTAGCACGCGCGTCCGCCTTCCGCTTCGAGGAACCCGCCGCGCTGGACTTTCAGCACGTTCCGCTTCGACTCGAAGGTGAGGCGTGTCGTCAGGCGCTGGTTCTGCCGCAGGCCGGCCGGCTTCTCGCCGTCGAATGCGACGGCCGCCGCGAGCTCGCTGTTGACCACTTCCGGCGAGATGCGAATGACCTTGCCGGGGTACGTGCGGCCGTTGAACGAGATCTCGGCCGGCGTTCCGACGGATGCCTCGTTCGCGTACTCCTCCGGGAGCGCGATCTGCAGCTCGAGCGACGAGAGATCGACGACGCTCAGCACCGCCTGATTCGGCGCCACGGCGTCGCGGTCCTGCACGGAGACGGTCGACACCATGCCGTCGAACGGCGCGCGGATCGTGAGGTCGTTGACGCGCTTCTGCAGCTCGCCGACGACCGACTCCTCGCGCCGCACCTGCTGCTCGCGCGTCGCGACCTCGAAGCCGAGCGACTCGTGCGAGAGCTTCGTCTGGCTCTTCGCCTGGTCGAGCTCCATCGCGGCAATGCGCACGTTGTCCTGCGCCGTCTCGTGATCGGCGGAGTTGGCGAGGCCTTCCTTGAAAAGACGCTCGACCCGTTCGAGTTGCCGCTTCGAGGCCTCGAGCCGCAGCGCCAGCAGATCGATCTGCTGCCCGTCCTTCAGCTCCGTCTGACGCGCGACAATCTTCTGCCGGTCGAGCTCCGCGCGCGACGTCAGAAGCTGCGCGTTCGCCTGATCGAGCCCGGCCTGCAGCTCCTTCGAGTCGATGACCGCGAGGATGTCGCCCGACTTCACCTGGATGCCGGCGCGCGTCCTCAGCGAGACGATGCCTTGCCCTGGGCTG